>DATCKB010000383.1:0-2763 GCA_036562505.1 Parasegetibacter sp.
GTTGTAGCTCAGTTGGTTAGAGCGTCAGTTTGTGGCACTGAAGGCCGTGGGTTCGAGACCCATCAGCCTCCCTTCTCCCCGAAGTATTCTTCGGGGATTTTTATTTTACCCATGGTTCCGCCTGAGTGAAATAAATAGCCAACATGAACCACCGCTATCGTCGATTACCACGATTTATACTTTTACGGTCTGAACGAAAGTTCAATATATTCTTACGAATCAATTACCCTCTTTTTATTAACTTTTGACTTTGATTAAGAAGGATTTCTGAATTTCCCGCGTCTAATCACCATTCATCAAATTTTCGGAATACACAAACTATTTTGAAAGAAATTTGCACCGGAAAAACAAGGATGTAAAACATGCTGGTGCAAAACAGCGAAGCATCGTTTTCAGAAGTTTCAAGCTCGACTGCCCTACATGTTAAATTAAAAAAACATTAATGAAAAAACAATCCATACTCAGTTTAGTATTTATATTTTCTTTTCTGCTACATATAAACACCGAGGTATTTGCACAACCTCCCGGAGGACGGTCAGGCGGGCGAGGAAATATGAGTTCCGGAAGATTTTACGGAAAAATAGTTGAAGCCAGTTCAGGTAAGCCCGTAGATGCTGCTTCTGTTCAGCTGTTCCAAACCCGTCGAGATAGCGCCACGAAATCAATTAAAGAGGTACTTGTAGCGGGTCAGCTCACAAGGGCAAACGGAGATTTCAGCCTGGATAACCTTCCCGTTTCCGGAAAATTCAAACTGGTTATTACGGTAATCGGCTATGCCACCAAAGAAATGGAAGTGGCTTTTGATCTCAAACCCGGATCGGGCATGGAGCAGATGATGGCCGCGCTAGATAAAGATCTGGGTAATATTAAAATTGAGGCTGAAGCAAAGGTTCTGGAAAATGTGACGGTTGTAGGAACAAGACCTACACTGGAACTGGCAATCGACAGAAAAGTGTTTAATGTAGAGAAGAACTTAATGAGCGCAGGTGGTACTGCTGAAGACGTTCTGAAAACAGTACCTTCTCTGAGTGTTGATATCGACGGAAACCTGACGATGCGCAACACCTCCCCTCAGATTTTTGTTGACGGTCGCCCAACCACACTTACCATTGATCAGATTCCTGCAGACGCTATTCACAGCATTGAATTAATAACTAACCCTTCTGCTAAATACGATGCTTCCGGCGGTATGGCCGGGATCGTAAATATTGTGCTTAAAAAGAACAAACAGGTTGGATACAGCGGAAACCTCAAAGCGGGTATTGATAAACGTGGACGCGTAAACCTTGGCGGAGACATCAACCTGAGACAGGGAAAAGTAAATTTATTTGCCAGTGCCAACCTGAATCAGCGAAAAAATATAAGCACCGGTACCACCACACGAAGAGATATCGACAGAAATCCCGAACTATTCTATACTCAGAATAATGAGTCAGTAAACTTCGGCTATTTCGCAATGGGTAAGTTTGGAATTGACTATTTCCCCGACAACCGAAATGCATTCACCTTTACGTACTCATTGAATAAAGGAGAGTTCAACAATTCAGATACAAGAAATCTCAGAAACGACACCCTTTATAATTCCGGCACGCGTTTCGAAACCGGAATTCGGTTAACCAACGCCGAAAGATCGTTTCAAAATCAAGGAACTACCCTGGCATATAAACATTTGTTTGCTAAACCGGGTAAAGAACTGACCGCCGATGTGAGTCTGAACACCAGCAAAAGCAACAACTTCGGTGATTTCTCAACCACTTATTTTAACGAAGCTAATATTCAGAAAGGAGCGGCAATTCTTCAGAATCAGGATGGCTCAGGTAAGAACCAGTTCCTGACGATGCAAACAGACTACTCCAATCCGCTAACAGAAGACAGTAAGCTTGAACTGGGTGCAAGAGTAGCGGTCAGAAATTACGAGACAGATAATAACAATTACATCTACAACGCCATCTCCGGGAACTATGAATTTGTGAGCGGCCTGAGTAACAGATACAAATTTGACGATAAAGTGTATGCTGCATATGTTACCTATTCTGGTAAACTCGACCAGATTGGCTATCAACTGGGAGTTAGAGCGGAAAGCTCCGACTATACCGGAATCCTCCCGGATGATAACGCAGAGTTTAACAACAAATATCCACTGAGTCTGTTTCCAAGTGCATTTTTCACTTATCAGTTAAATGATATCAGTGATCTTCAGTTGAGTTATACCAGAAAAGTAAACCGACCCAATTTCTTTCAGCTGATTCCGTTTATTGATTATGCTGACTCACTGAGCCTGAACAGAGGAAACGCTAATCTGAAGCCCGAATTCACTAATTCTCTGGAACTTTCCTATCAGATCAGATTTAATAATTTCCATAACATTCTTACTTCAGCTTATTATAAGAATACCAATAATCTTATCACCAGGTTTCAGGTCAGGGAGTATAACGATGCGTTAGGTCGCGAAGTTATCATCAACAGTTATGAGAATGCAAATTCAAGTACATCCTACGGAATTGAAATTACCTCTAAGAATACCCTTGCGTCATGGGTTGACCTGACCACCAATCTGAATATCTATAATGCAATCATAGATGGAGCAAATATTGAAGCAGGGTTGAGAAACGAACAATTCTCATATTTCGCAAAGCTTAATTCCAACTTCAAGCTTCCTGCAAATTTCAGCATTCAGTTAACAGGAGAATATCAGTCAAAAACATCCTTACCGGTTAACACACGCGGACCGGGAGGCCATGGTTGGGGCGGACAGGCATCTAC
>DATCKB010000393.1:0-2507 GCA_036562505.1 Parasegetibacter sp.
TAATTGCCCTTGTTGGTTGCGTATTGCTTTTTGTGGTACTGGACCGCTATACCGATTCTGATGTTCCTCTTTGGGATGCCTTCGTGTCGGCAACCGCCTGGGCAGGAACCTGGTTACTCACGAGGCGTAAACTTGAAAACTGGATATTACTTAATATTTCCAACCTATTCGCTGTTCCATTAATGTTTCACAAAGGTCTTCCCTTGTTTGCCTTGCTGACAATCTTTCTGTTTGTTGTAGCAGTTATCGGATATTTCGATTGGAAACGGGAACTGCGGTCTTCTGCTTCTTGAGTGGCTAAATAGATTTACTACCTCCTTGCCTCATTTCTTTTCCGTATTGCGTAAATGAAATTTCTATATAAGGAAACATGAGGGCTTGTGCGGGCGCTAGTTTTGCGCATCATTTCGATTTTAAAAATTGATTCTATAAAATTTAACCGATGCGCAAACTCAGATTTCATTTAATCTTTTTCATAGTTTTTATTACCCCTCATTTTTTAAGCTATTCAATGGGCAATATTGAAGAGCCCCGTGGAATGATAAAGGGACAGGTCTATACTTCAGATGATAAAGTTGCATCCTTTGTGACAGTTCAACTGACGTCAGCAAACAAGATGACAAGCGCCGATGAAAACGGCCAGTTTATTTTTAAAAATGTTGCTCCGGGTGATCACGAACTGGAAATTTCCCTGATAGGTTATCAAACGTCAAAAACAAGAGTGTCGGTATCAGATGGACAAACTACCGCGGTTGCAATAAAATTGGAATTGCTGCATGCAGAGTTGGAAGCGGTGGTGATTCAATATCTTAAAAACAGTTATAAAGCCAATCGCATTTCTCCCTCGCTCCGGCTTACAACTCCCATACTTGAACTGCCTCAGAATATTCAGGTTGTGACAGGTAGTGTTCTATCTGATCAACAGGTAATTAGCATGAGCGATGGAGTAATCAGAAATGTCAGTGGTTTGGTTAGAGCCGAACACTGGGGTGATTTGTACACAAATATTACAGCTCGTGGTTCGCAGATTCAGGCTTTGCGGAATGGTATGAATGTGACCAATTCGCACTGGGGGCCACTTACAGAAGATATGAGTTTTGTCAGTCATATTGAATTTGTAAAAGGCCCAGCGGGTTTTATGATGGCTGGCGGTGACCCATCCGGATTTTACAATGTGGTGACCAAAAAGCCTACCGGACACAGCAATGGAGAGGTTACGTTAACACTGGGTAGTTATAATCTTTACCGCACTGCGGTTGATTTTGACGGAAAATTAAGCGATGACGGCCGATTGCTGTATCGCGTTAATTTATCTGCGCAGAATAAAAATTCTCACCGCCCCAATGAATATAACAACCGCTATGTTGTTGCTCCGGTTATTTCGTATCAGTTGGATGAAAAGACGTTATTGACGGCTGAATACAGCTTTCAGAAAGCAGTTATGAGTAACGTGGGGTCATTCTACGTTTTTTCTCCCGACGGTTTTGTTAGTTTGCCGCGAGATTTTACCTCGCTGCCTGCTGGCACACCGGGTACTAAAATTAATGATCATAGCTTCTATTTCAATCTTCAGCATCAGTTTAACAGCAACTGGAAAATCACAGCGCAACTTGCACATTTCAGATATGATCAGGAAGGTGCTTCAATGTGGCCAACTTCAGTTAATCCGGATGGCACTTTGATTCGAAATATTGGTATATGGGATGCCAATAGTGTAATGAATATGGGCCAGGTTTTTCTGAACGGAGAATTTAAAACGAGGAGTTTGAATCATAAGGTTTTGATAGGACTGGATATTTCGAAGAAAGACTATCTGGCCGACTGGAACCAGTCGCACGACCTCGATTTACCCGGTTCAGAATTTGACCCCAGATCTCCAAATCATGGTACTCCTCCCAATGGTTACCCGGATTTTGATCGCTCTAAGTCGTTGGAAGAGCGGGCTTACGCTGCAGGCTCATTTCAGCTCCAGCAAGCCTCATCGGTGTACCTGCAAGACGAAATCAGCCTGATGAGTAACAAACTTCGTTTGACTATCGCCGGTAGATATACCCATTTAATTCAGGAATATTATGGAGCGGATAGTGCCGTTCATTTTACTCCCCGCGTTGGTTTGAGTTATTCAATAGACAAAGAAACGAGCGTTTACGGTTTGTATGATCAGGCCTTTATTCCTCAAAGTGGCGCCTTGTCGAACGGTGGTAAAGTACAGCCTATAACCGGAAATAATATTGAAGTGGGAATTAAGAAGGAATGGCTGGGGGGAAAATTAAGAACCACCCTCACTGCATACAGAATTATTAAGAATAATGAGCTGACGGATGATCCTTTTGATCCGAACCCGGCTATTAGTATTGAACTTGGCCAGAAACGATCACAGGGAATTGAATTTGATTTAAACGGACGAGTTACCGATGGCCTGCGACTTATACTGAATTACGCTTACACTGGTTCGAGGATAACAAAAGTGACGAAAGGCATAACAGATATTGAGGAAGGAGATATGG
>DATCKB010000397.1:0-2216 GCA_036562505.1 Parasegetibacter sp.
CCTTCGACCCTCACCCGCGAAAAATTGTTCCCTCCGCAGCTCCGGTCGCACTGCTCACTACCTTAAATGAGAAAATCAGGCTGCTTGAAGAAAGTGGTGTAGATCATCTCGTAGTTGTACCTTTTACTACTGAGTTTTCGCAGCTTTCTGCAGCGGAATATATTGAATCGTTTCTTATAAAGAAATTCTGCCCCCATACACTTATTATCGGGTATGATCACCGGTTCGGAAAGGGACGAGCAGGCGATTTCCGGTTGATGGAGGAATATTCAGCTAAACATGGCTTTTGTTTAATCGAAATTCCCGAACAGGATCTCAATGAAATGGCGATCAGCTCTACCCGGATCAGAAAAGCGCTGCTGGAAGGAAAAATTTCCGAAGCAAATCAATTACTGGGACATGCCTATTTTCTCGAAGGTGTAGTTGTAGAAGGTAATAAAATCGGGAGAACTATCGGCTATCCTACTGCCAATATCGATCCGGAAACTGATGAGAAACTGGTTCCTGCAAATGGTGTTTATGTGGTATCGGTAAATCTCGAAACAGATAATTTTCAGCATACATGGAAGGGAATGATGAATATCGGAACCCGTCCTACTGTTAATGGAACCAATCGGACAATCGAAGTGAATATTCTGGATTTTGACCAGGATATCTACGGCAAACGAATTCGCGTGAATTTTCTGCAGTTTATCCGCAACGAAGAGAAGTTAAGCGGACTGGAAGAGTTAAAGGAATATATCGGGAAGGATAAAGTATTTACACTTGAATGGTTTGCGCGGCAGCAGCAATAATTCTACAGTGCACAAATTTTGGCGGCCATTTCCTTCATAAGTTCACCGTCTGAGTATCCGGCATCATGCACACCAATACTCCTCAGATTATAGTGGTTCAGCAATAAAATCACTTGTTCAACACCGTTAAGTTCGAATTTTTTAGATGCGGCGATATAATCTTTCACAAAGAACGGATTCACCCCAATCGCCTGTGCAAGTCCGCGTTCATCTGAAACATTGGCCCCGAATACCATGTAAACTTTCGAAAAGAAATTATACAGAGCCGGAAGTACCATTTGTATAGGGCCGGCTTTGGGATTGCCCTCAAAGTATTGAATAATACTGAGTGCTTTGGAGAGATTTTTTGCGGCTAATGCCGTCTGTAATTCAAATACGTTGTATTCTTTACTGATACCAACATATTTTTCTATATCGTCTTCTTCAATTGCTTTCCGGTCTTTGAGGTTCACAAGAAGCTTTTCTACTTCATTGTTAATTCTGCTGAGATCATTTCCGATATGATCAACCAGTAAATTCAGGGCCCGGGGTGAAATAGTATATCCCTTAGATTTAACCAGATTGCTGGTCCATTCAGGCAACTGATTGTCGTACATCTTTTTTGCACTCATCAGTTCTGATTTATCTTTCAGTAATCTGGCCAGCCGGCTTCTTCCGTCTATTTTCTTTTCTTTATAGGCAACAAATAAAAGAGTGGTAGATAGCGGGTTTTCAATATATCCTTCCAGTTTATCAATATCTTTCATGTGTTGTGCTTCCTTCAGCAATACCACCTGTTTTTCTGCAAACATGGGGTACCGGCGACAGGCATTCACAACGGCCGACCAGTCCGCGTCCCTTCCGTAAAATATCGTTAAATTAAAAGAAGCTTCTGACGGGTCGAGCAAATGATGCTCTGCATATTCAATAACCTGATCAATAAAAAACACTTCCTCTCCCTCTAACCAGTAAACCGGTTTAAAGTCCTTTTTTTTTAGTGAGGTTATTATTTTTTCGGCAGACATTATTAATCAACGGAGATTTAGGCTGAACTGTTTATTAATTTATAGCTTTCACGATACCACAAATATATTTTCGCTATCCAACAACGACAAATTTTTAAATCGTAATATGATCTGCGCAACCACAATCACGTCTTTCTGGCAATAAGTTGCGATTCGCGGGAGATTCTTTTCAATATAATATACATGCTGAACCTGACTGCCATCGATATCATCTTTGGAAGTAGGAACCCCCAATACGGAAGCCAGTAAATGCAGAGAAATATAAGATCTGAAATCACCAAACCGCCACCATTGCAGTGTATCGAAATGATTTAACTCCCATGGCTTCAGGTTCTGTATCTGAAAATAAGATGGTAAAGAAATGTTATTAATAACCAATCTGCGGCAAACAAAAGGAATATCGAACTCTTTTATATTG
>DATCKB010000399.1:0-2071 GCA_036562505.1 Parasegetibacter sp.
TACCCGAGTTGACCAGTCTTGGTAACTGCAATGAATGGAAGCGGCATTTGCCAACGGTTATCAAAGGTGGTTTCAATTCAGATTTTCATCCTATTTCCATCGAAGCGGCTGTCGAAAATGCAAGGTCAGCATATCAGGCAACTGGCTATTTCCCGGATCTGGGCAGCACTCAGCTTTGGCAATTGGGAGAGGAATTGATTCCTCTCCTAAAAAAGGATTTAGATCTTTTAAAACAAAGATTCCGGCACCAGTAGCCATAGATTGAACAACTTAAATAGGAGTTATCTCACTAAGTTTCCAGGCATCTCCGCTATTCCAAAGCTAATCGAATAGCCTGCTCAACAGGATTATACCCGACTTCTGAATTCTCAATGGTAAACTCATTCCGGAACAACAACGGTGGTTGGGCCATAAACTTAGGATGGGTGCCTTTGTGCGCCTGGGCAGCATGAACCAGAAAAGGATGACATAGGTAAACGGTTCCGGCTTCACCGGTTGCATATACTTCTTCCCTTTCCGGTAACTCGTTTAACTTACCGGCCAGCTCCATAAACGAAAGCCCCCATTCACCCTGCTGATAGAGTAATTTTGCAACGTCGATGTGTGATCCTTTGTAAATCACCGTAGGTGCGTCGTTTTCGCTCACATTCGAATACAAAATCAACATCAGTAATGCCCGCCCCTTCGATTTTACGTTGATACGCCATTCCTGCGTCGGGTCAATCCCCGGAAAACTGGCATCCACATGTTTTCCAGTGTCATTTGGCTGCTTATCGCAGGGAAACCTTACAGGAAACGCTCCAACACTCCGGCAGGGAGCCCATTTATTGTAACCAACCAACTGGTTAAAAGCATCGTGCAGCTTAGGTGTATTTACCGAATCAATAAAAGGTTGCTGCGTGTACATTCCCAATCGAATTACAGGTTCGGTCCAGCTGCTGGGGTGGGACCTTTCAAAGGGAATGTCTTTCCATAAAATATCTACAACTTCCTCCGCTAGTTGAGAAGGAAAAGCGTTATCAATGCGAACAAAACCATCATTTATAAACTGGTCTATCTCTTTTTTGCTCAATATCTCTGACATAATATTTTATTTTGTTTTTAGGAATGTCATTGACCGAAATATCTGATTCTTTGCGCGATGCAGAACTAACGTACATCGGGCCATCAGGATTTCATCACAAACTGGCAGTGTGGTTTTGTTATTAACTGGCAGAAAGGATTTCGTCAATAAATAGTCAAGAAACGGGAATAACAGGAAGTCCAATGAAAGAGTGGACTCCTCAGGAAATCAGAAGTGAAGCGAATTAAAGCATTACAGTCATTCTCATAGCGCAAAACTAAGCATAAATCTGATGCGGAGAATAATTGTCCTAATCTCCGCAAAATGTGCGGAAATTATATTGGAAATGCGGAAAATACTACGTACATTCTCCGCATAAATTGCGGAGAATGTACATCTTTCATCTAAAGGACTGGCCTGATTTTACATGGAATGCCGAGGAAATAGCTCCGGTTCTGGCAGAAGTACGTTTTAACGAGGGCAAACTTCTCGGGCAAATGGAACATCTCGGGTTCGAACTGAAATCAGAAGCAGTACTGCAAACCCTGACTCAGGATGTGGTGAAATCCAGTGAAATCGAAGGCGAAATACTCGATATAGATCAGGTGCGCTCTTCCATCGCCCGCCGTCTGGCGCTGGATATTGTAGGCCTAGTGCCGTCAGATCGGCATGTGGATGGCGTTGTGGAAATGATGTTAGATGCCACGCAGTTGTATATTCAACCGCTTACTGAAGAGCGGTTGTTCAACTGGCATTCCGCACTATTTCCTACCGGTCGAAGCGGTATGTACCCAATAGTGGTCGGCGATTGGCGGAAAAACTCAAAAGACGACCCGATGCAGGTAGTATCAGGTTTAATGGGCAGAAAGAAAGTACATTTTCAGGCTCCTGACAGCGATAAATTACCGGTAGAAATGAAACGTTTTCTTACCTGGTTCAACAGCGAGCCCGCCATAGATCCTATATTAAAAGCTGGAGTCGCCCATCTCTGGTTCGAAACCATACATC
>DATCKB010000402.1:0-36286 GCA_036562505.1 Parasegetibacter sp.
ACATATAGTTACTCAGTTCGAGTGCTTTGGGCGCATCATGCATGATGAGAAAATCGTAGTACTGCTGCATAGCACCGGCCGTCCATCCCGAATTTGCAGGGTTATATAAACGTTTTGCCTTTTCGTAAACCAGTATTTTGGTAGAGGGACTTGCAGATCGGTTGGCCAACCAGTATAAAGCTTGTGCGCCGCGTTCAGTGCCGGGGTAACGATCAGGCATGGTGAACATCAGTTCATGATGTTTTACAGAATCAGCATGCTCAAAAGAGCTGGCATAATAAAATGCGTGGTCTGGTGACGAAGGGTCTGCTTCAGTAGCTTTACGAAGGTATTCGCGACCTCCTTCGAAGTCGCCCCATCTTTCTGCATCTATCCATAGCATTTGCCAAGCCTTCCCATTTTTCGGATCGAGCTCTACCACCTTCAGCAGCCAGGGTTTTGCTTCCGGTAATTCACTACTATATAATGCCGTTGCATAAGCTAGGGGAATGGCCACTGCAGTGGGATGTTGCGCGCTCCAGGCCTTGTATTGTGCATCAAGCGCGGGGCTGGCTGCACCTACGGCTTTAATGTAGTCAGCGTGTGCTTTGGAATTCAATAAATCATTCTCCACAGCTTTCTTTAACCGGGCTATTTCTTCGGGATCAGTAACAGTGGGTTTCCCACCCATTTGTGCATGTAGTACTACAGGTGCACAAAGCAAGACTATTATGCCGGTTATAACTGCTGCGAAGGCAATTAATTTCTTAGCCGAATTAACCATTTTTTTACCTGGCCGGAATACCATTTTAAAATTTTTAGATGGAACAAAAATGTCTGACAGTTTTAGATGCTGTCAGACATTTTGTATTTCAACAGAAACTTACATGTTTAGTCGTACTGGTTTTGCTGAATCGCACCATTACTTGCACCTATATCTACACCGTTGATTGGAACGGCATATCTTTTACTACCTACCGGTAGTGTATAAGTCATCGGTGTATTCAGGTCAACCACGTTATTCTCGATTTTATAGAATTCGCGGGTGATAGTTACATCATCACCGGGGTAATCATTTACGCTGAAACGACGGATATCCAGCCAGCGGAAAGCAAATGGCATTTCTCTTCTTCTTTCCTGCAGAACTTTGGTAATTGCTTCGTCTTTATTTGCAGCGGTAAGGTTGGTAGGAGTAGTGAATCTTTGGGCTCTCAACTCGTTAACTGCCTGCATTGCTTCAGCTGGTTTGTTCAGACGTGCCAGTGCTTCAGCCTTATTAAGCAGCATCTCTGCTCTTGTTAAACCTGAAGGCAGGAAACGTCCGTCGTTAAATATTGTATAACGGAACATTTCAGGAGTAACAACAGAGAATCTTCTTCCCCCATTTTCAACGAACCACCATTTGTAACGAAGGTCATTTTGTCCTTCGTACAAGGACCGCAGATTAGCACTGGGCACATACCATTGAGTAGCTATGTATGTGAACACAGGGTAGTAAAACTCAGGCCAGAACAGGAACTGAGAGGCTGCCCAAGAATATTGCTCAGGAACTTCTACAGTTGCGGCAGGGTTGGTATAGTTAATTGGTGCTCCTGCAACGATGGTTTTGTAATCCATCAGCTTAACTGTTGTAGATCCCAGAGCGGAATTAGCATGATCCAAAGCTTTCTGATAATCCCCCGTGAACAGGTAATAACGGCTCAGCATAGCATCTACCGTTTTTTTGGTCACTCTCCATGGATACAACATATTAACATCTGTACGAGTCACTTTCATAGCCTCGTTCAGGTCCTCGAGGATAAAGTCATATACTTCTTTCAATGTGCCTCTTTCGAGCGACTCTTCTGCACTGCTGGAACGTTTGATTGGAAGTCCCATTGAATTCAGATTAGCTTCGCTGTATGGTTGGCAATAATAGTTAGCCAACACCCAGTGAGAGTAAGCTCTTCTGAAATGTGCATCAGCCTTAACAAGAGCTTTTTCTTCTGCAGAACCGGTTACATTATCCAGGTTGTCAAGGATAGTGTTCGCAACCAGAATTTTTCTCCACTCCGCAGTCCACAGGGCGTCTGATGCTGCAGCAACGATTTCATCTACTTTCCAGACATAGAAATTCAGATAAGTAACGTTAAAACGTGCCGAATTCGGAGCATATTCTTCTCTGGTGATTTCGGTATCATCAGTTGAATATCCTGCAGTATAGTTGGTTTCCTGATAGTGGGCAGCGACGCCGGCATTATCCACTAAGGCCTGCAACTGTTCCACCGTTTTTATAGATGTTTGTTTCACTGGCTCCTCACTCAGGAAGGTTTTACAACCAAATCCTGCCAGTAAAATCAATGAAAATGAAAATTTAGATATAGTCGATTTCATAATGCTCAGAATTTAGAATTGAAGGTTTACACCAAAAGTATAGGTAGTCACAGGTCTGTTAGAGCCAGGCAGCCATTCTGGGTGGAACCCTCTGCTGTTAGCTTTGTACAATAGTCCCAGATCTCTCACCTGTGCGTACAGCTTAATGTTGCTGAAGCTTGCTTTTGCTGCGATATTTTTCGGCAGATTATATTCAAGATCTATTTCTTTAAGATCAAGGAATGATGAACTTTCTACCAGAGCATCGAGATATGGAGTATATCTGTCCCACAAGTACGACTGAGTTTCGTTTGGTTTAGGGAAATCAGGCAGACCAGGATTTCCGGCAAACACGTCAGCTACGAAACGGTCAACAGATGTTTTGGAAGAACCTACAGTGGTGGCATAGTTGAATGTTGGAGCTCTGAATAAACCACCGAATGTACCTACAACCACTACCATCATGTTGAAGTTCTTGTATTTGAAGTTGTTGATCCATCCTAATGTATGAGGAGGAATTTCAGTTCCCTCATAGTTAAGGAAAGGCAGACCCAGACCCTGGTTATGCAGAGCTACGTTGTTAAACGGATTCTCTGTTTTATTCGGACCTTCAACATAAGGTATTCCGTCTTTCATACCCAGATAAGTATAGGAGAAAACAGGTCTTACAGGATATCCTTCCACATTTCTTCCGCCCAGGAGGTCGTATGCGTATACAGCCGGGTAGTACAGACTGGTAACTTTGTTTTTGTTGTAAGCGTAGTTAACTGAAACATTATAGGAGAGTGACTTGGTAATATTGAAGTTAGTTCCAAGTTCCAGTTCAAATCCGCGATTATAAATCTTTGCGTTGTTGATGGTAGCAGATGCTGCACCAATTACTGATGGTCTTGATACCGTACCCAAAATGTCTTTACCCAGTTTGTTGTAGATATCTAATTTACCGAAGAGTTTATCTCTGAATAAAGAGAAGTCAATACCAAAGTTGGTTGTATAGGTTTTTTCCCAACGAAGTAACGGGTTTCCTATATTACCTAAACTTGCAGTGATGGTACCTGTAGTTGTACTTGGAGTTGTACTTACTGTAACCAGTGTTTCAGTAGAAGTACTACCTACGTTAGCGAGACCAACAGAACCATAGGTTAATCTTGCATTCAAACGATTAATCCAAACAACATTCTGCATGAAATCTTCGCGTATTACGTTCCACATAGCACCAACTGACCACATTGGAGTCCATCTTAACTTAGGATTCTTTGTAATAAAGTTAGATGCGTCACTTCTTACACTTCCGGAAACTGTGTACTTACCATCCAGTGTGTAGGCAGCATTTCCATAAAAGGAAACGAACTTCTGCTTACCCCAGCCAAAGCTGGTGTTTCCGCCCGGCAGAGTAGCATTTGTGGTCATAGACCTGAAGGTTCTCAATTGATCCTGAGTGCTTCCGTATCCGTAAGGTGGAACAGTAGATTGGAGTTTATCAGGGAAATAACCGTATACAGTTGGGTTAGTTTGAGAGGTGGTTAACAAATCTCTCATTTCACTACCCGCAATAAACACTATCTGATGTCTTTGACCAAATTGTCTGTCGAAATTCATCTGGCCTCTGATAGTCAAGCCCTGATAGTTTGACTCACTGGTACGGAGAATACCACCTTTTGGTAAAAATACTCTGCCGATTTCCTGAGTCTGATCGTTGTACTCCAGGTATGTGTTGACGGTATTTCTTACTTCGTAAGTTTCCTCGTTGTAGTAGTTTCTGTTGTTTGTTTTAGCTTTTTCGTACTGAACTTTTCCGTCGATTGAGAAACCTTTGAACAGGTTCAAAGTGATTCCACCCTGAAGACGAACAGCAATTTCTTCGCTGGTTAATTCACGACCTCTTACTTCTCTGAGCAGGTTGTATTCCCAATCGGGGTAAGGGAAATTCTGAAGAGGAAGTTTGCTCATCTCAAATCTGTTATAGCCACGCAGGTTGGTTGCATAGCTTCCATCTTCGTTCAGCAGTAATTCGTACGGAGACAAACCCTGCAACTCACCAACTTCTGCGCCACTGGTTTCTCTTTTTCTGTAGAGGACATTAGTTCCGAAGCTAACAGTCATGAAATTGGTGGCAGTGAAAATATTGTTGAAGTTCAGGTTAACCCTGTCGTAACCTCTTTTAATAAATCCTTCTTTATTGTTTTCATACAAGATAGAGGCGGAAGTTTTGGTTCTGTCGGTCGCCCCTGAAAAGCTCAGGTTAGCCTGATTCAATACTGCTCTTCTCATCAGGAAATTACGGAACTGAGAACGGTTATCTATTTTGCTCAGTCTGTCGAGTTCAGCGTTCAATTCGGCAGTAGTAATCAAACCATTTTTATGGTCCATCAGGAATTCCTGAGCAAGTGTAAGTGGTTTACCGATTTCGGAGAATCCACCAGCATAGGGGCTGAACAACCAGTTTCTTTCATAACCCAGACGTTCATAAGCTACATGATCGGGTGATTTAGCCTGCAGCATAACCTGATCCAGATCGATCATATTGGATACTCTGGTAAAACCGCGGAATTCGACCTTGGTTCTGCCTACTTTGGGCACCTTGGTAGTGATTACAATTACACCGGCCGCCCCCTGAGCACCCCACACAGAAAGTGCTGCGGCATCTTTCAGTACAGTGATTGACTCGATATCGTTAGGGTTAATATCGGAAAAGTTTGTTCTGTTTACTCTGAAGCCATCCACTACTACAATAGGTTGGTTACTACCACTCAGAGATGAAGAACCTCTCAACAGGAAGGTTACACTTCCATCCAGGTTTTCGTTTGCCTGTAAACCGGCAACCATACCCTGTAATGCGGTAGAGATGTTGGAAACCGGTCTTTTTTCGAGAATTTCGGAGCTTACCACATTATAAGCACCTGTTGCTCTCTCACGGGAAATTTTCTGGTATCCTGTGCTACCTTCAACTGTAACAGTGCTCAGTTCAGTGATTCCCTGCATAACCACAGAAATATTGGTTCTGTTGTTAACAGGCATGGTAACGGTGGTGAATCCTACATAGCTGAAAATCAGCGTGGCATCACCCGGCGCATTGATGGTATAATAGCCATCTGCATTGGTGAAAGTTCCACCGCTGGCGTTGCGGATGGTAACGCTCACACCTTCAAGCGGTTCACCATTAACACCGGTCACGCGACCGGTTATGGTAATGAATTTTTGAATGGTTGATGGATGAGCTATCACAACTAGTTCATTATCAATGAGTTTGAAGTGGAGGCCTGTTTTGTTAAGTACATGGCTTAACACTTCAGACACCGGAGTAGAAGTTACATCCAGACTCACTGTGTAGTTGGTCGGCAGCACATCATTGCTATACACGAAACGGTAGTCGGTTTTCTTTTCGATGATTTTCAATAACGACGAAATCGACGCATGCTTCATCTTAAGAGTCACCTTTGCCTCCTGGGAAAACCCGGGATTCGCCGATACCTGCATACAGGTCAACAGCATAAAAAATACGGTTAGTTTCATAAACAGAAACGCTTTGGTGATAGTCATGGGAGATCCTTTCCCCCATTGTAGCAGTAGTTTTTTTTCCATACCTTCGTCTGGGTTTTAGTTAATACAAAACAAGCAGGGTCCGCAGACCTTGCGGCCCCTGTAACACTGAACCAACCTTCGGGGGGAATGCGTCACCATTCCCCCCACTTTTTTCCAAAATATAAATTTCGGAATCAGGCTGCTGGTCACACGTCACTGCTCCAGCAATATATTTTATTCTTCCAGAATAATCTTTTTATCATTCTCAATCAGGAAGTGGAAGGATCGCGATAATTGCATCGCTTCCAACACCCGTTGAATAGTTTCTTTATCAAATGTTCCGGTAAATCGGTACTCTTTAATTTCTTCCGATTTAAACTGAATACTTATATCGTACCAGCGCTCGAGTTTTCTCGCAATATCTTCGAAACGCTCATCGGAAAAGGTTAATCTGTTATCAATCCACGAAAGCTCCACCACTGAATTATCTTGTGGGATATGCGTCAACGTTGATATTACAAAATCATTTGTTCTGACAGTTTCTTCCCTTCTTTTTGTATTAACATTTGAAGATTGCAATTTGTTAAGTTGCTTGTCAACTACTACTTTCTCTGTAGGTTTAAGTATCAGAGTGCGGGGTTGCATTCCCTTTAATAATACTTCCACACTTCCTCTTACCAAAGATGTTTCACAGATATCATCATCAGGATATGCTCTCACGTTGAAGGCAGTTCCCAGCACTTTAACATCCATCTCAATCGTATGAATAATAAAAGGTAACTGAGGATTGTGAACTACATCAAAATAAGCTTCACCCACCAGATGCATTTCGCGGTGGGATTTATTAAAACCATCAATTAATTTGATTGAACTACCTGCATTGAGATACACGTTAGTACCATCGGGCAACTGAAAACTCTTTTTTTCGCCGGCCTTTGTTAAATATGTATAAGAAATATCGGAAGGAGTATCTTCCACTACAGAAGTTGGCTTAGCAGCAAGATTCTCCTGGTTTTTTTTACTGCTGTTCAGCCAGAAGGTAAGGAGCACGACCCCCAGAATAGCTGCTGCGGCTATGCCAGCCCATCGTATTCCGGTGTGCATTTGCTTCACCATTGCCTGCCCTCCGGTAAACGGTGAACTTACCGGAATATCATTGGCCTGAATGGCTTCATTAAAGGCCCGCTGGTGGTTTAAGAAAGTCCGGGCGTCGAGATTACCGTTGAGATTAAGATAAAAATTTTTAGCCAGGTTAAGCAATTCAGCTTTTTCAGGATGTGCAATAAGCCATTGCTTCCAGAAAGCCTCGGCTTCGGGATCATTTCCGATACAATATGCCTGGAACGACTCATCCATGATGAAATCTTCCAACTCAAAATTCTCGTAATTCATCCGGCACTTTTTATATAGAGTGAAGAGGTTACCTGTTTTTACTATGAAAATTGTAAAAAAATCTGAAAAAAGTTTCGGGGGGAAAACGGCTCATCCGTGCAGGGGAAGAAATACCGATATTAATAAAATCATTAATAACTCTCCAGACGATGGGCTTTGATGAAAATCAGCACCTTTCAGTTCATTTTTCAGTATTTTAAGTGCGTCATGAATGATATTATAGGCTGTTCTCTTCGTAATCGCACACTTTATCGCAATACTATCATAATCCATATCTTCAAAAAACTTCAATCTGAGTAGCTCCTTCTGCCGTTCGGTCAGTTTTTTAAAGGCCTTGAGAAATATCTGGTTAAACTCACGGTTTTCTTCGTTTTTCAGCAGAATATCTTCGCAAGACATCTCATTCTGTTCCTGTATTTCCAGTAATTCCTCAGTCTGCTCTTCCCGTTTTCTGTCGCTTTTGATTTCTAAAATAATACGACGATACAGGCTGGTTATCAGATAAGCCCTGACATTCTTTACTTCAGGCAATGTTGAACGCTTATTCCAAAGGTCTATTAATACAGATATTATAGAATCATTTACTTTGTCTCGGTCCTGAATTAATCTGAAACCATAATTCATTAATCCCACATAATGAATTCTGTAAAGCGCGGAAAGCGCTTCGGATTTTCCCTCCCTAAGTTGATTCCAGTGCTCATTTATATTTGGTGTGACCTCAGACATTTCGCCAAAGTTAACGTTTGCGAGGATAAATCTCTCAACCTGCGTTTTTGAATTTAGTTGCTACCTTTGCGCCCTAAAGCAAATCAAATGGAATTCAGGATAGAAAAAGACACGATGGGGGAGGTTAAAGTTCCCTCCGGTGCTTATTTTGGAGCACAAACTCAAAGATCGATAGATAATTTCAAGATAGCTACTGATATCAACCGGATGCCCAAAGAGATTATCCGGGCATTTGCCTACCTAAAGAAGGCAGCTGCGCTGGCCAACCTCGATGCCGGTGTTCTTCCAAAAGAGAAGGCTGAGCTGATCGGAAAAGTGTGCGATGAAATTCTGGACGGAAAGCTCGACAATGAGTTTCCGCTGGTCGTTTGGCAAACCGGAAGCGGTACCCAAAGTAATATGAACGTAAACGAGGTAGTGGCTTACCGTGCTCACGTGCTTAACGGCGGCAGTCTAACTGATAAAGACAAGGTATTGCATCCCAATGATGATGTGAATAAATCACAATCGTCTAACGACACATTCCCAACTGCAATGCATATTGCGGCATACAAAATTCTGGTAGAGACAACCATTCCGGGAATTGAGCAGCTGAGAGATACACTCGCGCAGAAAAGCCAGGAATTCATGAAAGTGGTTAAAATCGGCCGTACACATTTTATGGATGCTACACCGTTGACACTGGGACAGGAATTCAGCGGATATGTATCTCAGCTCAACCACGGATTAAAGGCACTGAGAAATACTTTAGATCACCTGAGCGAGTTAGCACTTGGCGGAACTGCAGTGGGCACTGGAATTAATACTCCTGAGGGATATGCTGAAAATGTTGCCCGTCATATTGCTAACCTGACCGGACTGCCATTCCGTACTGCTGAAAATAAATTCGAGGCACTTGCAGCCCACGATGCAATAGTTGAAGCCCACGGTGCTTTGAAAACCATTGCTGTGTCTCTAATGAAGATTGCCAATGATATCCGCATGCTTTCTTCAGGTCCTCGTTGTGGCATCGGCGAGATTTTTATTCCCGACAATGAACCGGGTTCTTCGATTATGCCGGGTAAAGTTAACCCCACTCAATGTGAAGCATTGACTATGATTGCCGCTCAGGTTCTCGGTAACGACGTGGCTATCAATGTGGGCGGTTCAAACGGACATTTTGAACTGAATGTTTACAAACCCATGATGATTTATAACTTTCTGCATAGCGCCCGCCTGATCGGAGACGGATGTGTATCCTTTAACGAAAAATGTGCAGTGGGTATCAAACCCATTCCTGAAAATATTGAAAAGCACCTTAATAATTCTCTGATGCTGGTAACTGCTCTTAATACAAAAATCGGCTACTACAAGGCAGCAGAAATTGCTCAGACCGCTCACAGAGAAGGAGCTACGCTGAAGGAAACCGCAATTAAATTAGGATATCTTACCGCTGAAGAATTTGATCAGTGGGTGGTTCCTGCTGATATGGTAGGAAAAATAGACTAAATGATTCAGAAAACTCTCTGGTTGAAACGGTGATTCTTCGCGTTTAAACCCGAGAAAATCCGAAAATAATTTACGCTTCTTCAACCTGCCGGCAACGCGTGCGTTTGTCGGCCAGGTTTATTTTAGAAACATTTATATCTCAGTTGATTCTTGCCGGCATAGATGGCAAAATCGGCTAGTATATTGTTTTCAACTACATAGCTCTGCACCTGCTTGTTAGCGGAAAGCTTATAGTTATAAAACTGTGTGCTGCCAGAGAAAGGTTGTCCATCATCGGGATCAACTCCGCTGATGGTTATTTTTTTCACAGCGTTAACCGGTTTTTTTCCCAGATTTAAACCAAGATCAAACACGGAATCAAAAAGGTCGGCAAAAACATACATGAAATTGTTGACCGAGATATCAGTGTGGTACTCATAATCGGCCTGATAGATATTAGTTCCGAAAATATCAAAGCGGATTCTGGATAAATTACCCCCCGACCAGTTATAGAGTATTTCGATATAATTGGTATTAGTTATTGGTTCTCTGGCAATCTTGCTTAACAGTTGTCCTTCTGCATTATAGCTGTAGGTCATTATCAGATCGAAGTCCTGCGGATCGGTGGGATCGGCTTTCAGAATATATTCCTTAACCCGTTTGTTGCCGTCAACAACAAACATTTCGTCGTCAGCCAGAAAGATAGTATCACCTTTGAGCTGCATATCGATCACCGTGTAATACTGAAGGGAAATACTATCAAAGTCTTCAATGCGGGTGACTCTGCCGTCTGCATTAAATGTTGCTCCAATGTAGCCCACTGAAACGCCTGCTGTTGTGTCGATTTGTGAAACTCTGTCGATGAAACAATTTGAATCCGGCGGCGGCGGGGGTCCGTCAATTTCCATATCCTCCGAGCTGAGTTCTTTCTGGCAGGAGGCAAATACAAGCAGTGCGGCTGCAATCAGGTAAGAATATTTAGGCTTCATTGGCTACCTTTTAGGAGTAAATATCTACCTAAATATAACTAAAAATCTGCGGATATTCCTATATGTGCTGAACTTTATTCTATTGACCCTCAGCCGGTACCTGTCTTTCTCCATCTTCCGGTTGTTTATCCCCGGGGAAAAATTTTCGTTGAAAGAGAAGGATAAAAATAACTCCCAGTGAAATAGAAGCATCGGCAACATTGAAGACAGGGCGGAAGAATACAAACTCTTCTCCACCCCAGATAGGGAGCCAGTCGGGGAAGTGGGCGTCACGGATAATGGGGAAATAAAACATGTCTACCACTCTTCCGTGAAGAAATCCGGCATAGCCACCACCTTCAGGGAACATTTGTGCAAGATTCCGGGTATAAGGATCGCTGGCCTCAAATATCATTCCGTAGAACATACTGTCTATCAGATTTCCAAGTGCGCCTGCAAAGATCATTGCAGCGCAGATAATGAATCCTTTATGAAATTTTTCACGTACAATTTTTCCTATATAGTATACTCCGAATACTACAGCAACGAGGCGGAACAGGGTTAAAGCTATCTTGCCCCATTCACCCCCAAATTTCCATCCCCAGGCCATTCCTTCGTTTTCGATAAAATGAAGACGAAACCATTCACCAATAACCTTCCTTTCTTCCCACATATAGAAGCCTGTCTTCACCCATATTTTCAGCGCCTGGTCAACAACCAGTATAAGAAGTATAATTAATACGACGTTTCTTAGCTTCATCAGTTATTTTTTAATATTCACTTTTCCCGTTCACCCCTTGATGGTCACGTATTCGTGCGGCAAATATAAAGCATAGGCCTTTCAAAAAAAGCTCAAACCCGTCATTCCTCAAAATACACCCGTTTTACTCTTTGCGAAATCCCGGTGAGTATTTCATAAGGAATCGTTCCGGCCCATGCAGCAACCTGTTCAACAGGAAGTTCTTTTCCGAATACAATTACATCATCACCCACCTTTATATCGGGAATATCGGTTACATCCAGCATGGTCATGTCCATACACACCGAACCCACTACGGCTGCAAGCCGTCCGTTTACCCACATCTTACCAATGCCATTTCCTAAACTGCGGGGGAATCCATCTGCATATCCGATTCGCACGGTGGCAATGGTGGTGTTGCGGGTAATTACTCCGCGTCTTCCATAGCTGACCGTATCACCCTCTTTGAGATGCTTTAGCTGAGCAATGGTAGTTTTCAGAGTATTGACTGGTTGCAGATTCAGCATACCGGTAGCAGCACTGTCGATACCATATAATCCGATTCCTATTCTCACCATATCAAGTTGCATATCGGGATGACGTACAATAGCTCCCGTATTTGAAATATGTCTGAGGAATGAATAGCCGAGAATTTCTTCCATTTTCCTGCAGGCTTCAACCAACAACCGGTACTGTGTTAATGAATATGAATCATGCTGTGCATCTTCACTTGCAGCAAGATGACTGAAAACGGATTTAACACGAAATATTCCTGACTGCTTTAATCGTAAAGCAAGTTTTTCCACATCAGCAAGGTTGAAGCCTAGCCGGTTCATTCCGGTTTCAAGTTCTATATGAACCGGAACAGAGGTTTCTCCATGGCGACGATAAAAATTTTCAAGCTCATCCAACATATCGAAACTAAATATGTCGGGTTCGAGATCGTACTGCAGTAATTGTTCAAAACTTGAAGGTTCGGGATTCATCACCATCACGGGTATCCGAATTCCCCCCTTCCTTAATTCCACACCTTCATCGGTATATGCAACAGTCAAATAATCAACATTATGATATTGCAGTTTGCCGGCAACTTCAAAACTTCCGCTACCGTAGGAGAAAGCCTTTACCATTGCCATCAAAGCTGTTGAAGGCTTTAGCAGTCGCTGATATTCTTTCAGATTATGAACCAGTGCAGTGAGGTTCACTTCCATAATGGTTTGATGAATCTTCTGCTCGAGTAGCTGACTGATCTGTTCAAAGGAAAACTGTCGGGCACCTTTTAATAACACTGCTTCGTTGTTGAAGCTGAGATCGCCAAACTGCGCTTTGAAACTTTCGGTATCAGCAAAGTTCTGAATAGTTAACCCGTCTATTTTTTCAAACAGATAACGGTGTTTTTCTAACAGTGGTCCAACTGCATACAGCTGATTTATTTTTTTTGCCGCCAGAGCATTGGCGACTTCACCATATAGTTTTTCAGGATTTCTTCCTGTCTGAAGAATATCAGACAGAATTACTGTTTTCTTTTTATGCTGGTGTTGATGCGAAAGTAAATCTAAAGCGATACGAAGCGAGCTCAGGTCCGCGCTGTAGCTATCGTTAATGATAGTGCAGTTATTAATTCCCTTCTTCATTTCCAGCCGCATAGCAATCCGGCCGAGCTGAATCATTCTATCTGCAATCTCTTCGTCAGAAATATTCATCAGCAACATCACACACCAGCAGTGAACAATATTTTCTATGGAAGCTTTATCAGAAAAAGGAATACTGATTTCGATCTTCCTTCCTTCGTACAATGCTTCAATGCAGGTGTTGGATTCTGAACTGTTAATACTGATCAGTTGCAATCTGCATTCTGCTGAATATCCCCAGGTAAAAAATTCCGGATTCCAGGTACCGTCGGCCATTTTCCTGCGAGTCACCGCCGCCTCTACCTCCGGGTGTTCTTTTGAATAAATTAGTGTGCGAACTGACTGAAATAATTTTATTTTTTCATCGGCTTTGTGCGCAGGATTGCGGAATCCTTCGTCGTGTGCCTCACCGAGATTGGTGAAGATGCCGATAGTTGGATGAATAATAACAGCAAGATTTTGCATTTCATCAGGCAAAGAGATTCCTGCTTCGAATATACCCAGCTGATGATGTTCATTGAGCTGCCATACACTAAGCGGAACGCCGATCTGAGAATTATAGCTTCTCGGACTTCTTGCAATGGCGAAATTCTTTTCGAGCAATTGATTCAACCATTCCTTTACCACAGTTTTTCCGTTACTGCCAGTAATGCCGATTACCGGAATATCAAAGCGACTGCGATGCCAGGCCGTCAGATCATGCAATGCGGATAATACATTCGGAGTTCTGATGACAGATGATCCGGGAAATAAAGGGGTTTCAATATCTTCTTCTACAACAAAGCAACGCACTCCTTTTTGATAAAGTTCATTCAAAAAATCGTGGCCGTTTTTACGATGGCCTTTAATTGCAAAGAAGATGGAAGTGGCAGGAAATATCACCCTCCGGCTGTCTGACAATAAATGCTCCACTTGTGCCTGATACTCGTTGAGTATCATCTCTCCTTTCACGATCCGGTTTATATGTTCTGCTGAGCAAGGCACAGGAAAGATTTTGAGTTTATATATACGGTCTGGACGTTAACTTTGAATTCGGTTTTAGACTGTTCAGTTTACATTTCTTTTTAGAGATTTATTTAACCTCCCTTCTAAACGATTTAATTGAGCTCCTTCGGCTCGTTTGTTCCGGGAGGTGGATTCAGGGCTGAATAAATGATTGAGCCTGTGATACACACCACTATAACAACCAGTGAAATTGCCACCGGAATATGAATATGGAAAAAGGTTATCAGCATTTTTATCCCGATATACACCAGAACAATGGCTATTCCCTGCTGCAGGTAGCGGAATTTGTCTACTGCTCCTCTTAACAGAAAGAACAACGATCTTAATCCGAGTACCGCAAAAATATTCGACGTATACACTACCATTGGATTGCTCGATATAGCAAATACAGCGGGAATACTGTCAAGTGCAAATACGATGTCGGTTGTAGCTAACAGTACAATCACAACAAACATACTGGTATAGTATTTCTTTCCGTCTCTTTTCACTACCATCTTACCATCGCCGTCTTCAGGTATGAGGGGTAGCAAACGTTTCAGAAATTTATATACGGTATTGCCTTCGATATCGGCATCTTCCTCGCTTTTGGCTCCGAACATTTTAATACCGGTGTAAATCAGAAAGGCACCAAAGATGTAAAGAATCCATTCAAATCTCTGTACCAGCTCAATGCCAACGGTAATAAAAATAATCCGGAAGAAAATAGCCATCAGAATCCCGATCAGTAACACTCTTGCGTAATACTGTTCTTTGATGTTGAAGTAACTGAAGATGAGAATAAAAACAAAAATATTATCTATACTGAGCGACCATTCCATTAAATAAGCACTGATGTATTCAAGTGCAGCTGTTTTACCATCTTCAAACCACATGAATACCCCGAATGCCAGTGCCAGTCCGACCCAGAAACAGGTTTGAATCAACGCCTTCCTGATGGTGATGGAGGTTGATTTTTTACTTAACAGGCCGAGATCAAATACCAGTGCAAAAACTAAAACAATTCCAAAAACTAAATAAGTAATCTGCTCAGGTGTCATGAAACTAATTAAAACTGTAAAAATAATCTAATTGCGCCAGCCTGCATAAAAGAAAACTCCGCTTAATGCTGATACTTCTGTTTTCTTACAAACTGAAAAATCCCACCTGCCAAAGTTATCAACAATACGGGTGCCAGTATGTTCAGCAGTTGCCAGCCTGTTTTTTCTTCCTCAATTTTCTTTTTATTGAGCAGACGGAGGGTGTAGTCTTTTGATCGGGTTTCGAGGATGCCAGTGTTTCCTACCAGATACTCAATAGTGTTCATCACAAATTCCTTGTTTGCGAACGGGTAGCGGGTATACGGATTCATACCCATTGGTAAAGGTCCCTCGTTTCTTGAAACCTGATTCTGTGCAATATCACCGTCTGCAATCACTACCATAGCGGTTGGAGTATCCGCAGCTGATCTGAAGGGAAGTCCCATCGCTGATAAACTATCTGCCGCTGCCCGGGAAATTCTGTTTGCGAATAAGGAGTTGAACCTACCTTCCAGTAGTACACCCACAGGAATATTCTGTTCCCGGAATGTATTCAGATCTTCTTCGGTTTTCAAACTGTTTAAAGACACCATCGCGGGAGTACTTAAACGGCGGGCATTTACCGAAGTGTGAAGTATCACGGTTTTTTTTATCCCCTGTGCTCCAACGGTATCTATTGAACTCGGGAAATATGACAGGATTTTATCCAGGTTACGGGAAACGGGGTGATCAACAGCACCGTTCAGCTGAACAAAATAGGGAAATGGGATTGGCTGAATCTGTGCCTTTCCTCCCATAGTTCCGATTACAATTGGCACCTGATCACTCTGCAGATCCTGCACGAGATCAGGATTAATTCTGACACCATATTTAAAAAGCAGATCGGTCAGGTTTAGTCCGCGGTCGAATGCAACAAAATCACTCTGCGCCCGCTGCAGACTGTCGAGTTCGGCGTATAAATTATCGATCATCCACATCACCTTTCCGCCGCGCATGATATACTGATCAATTTTGAGTTTATCTGATTCCGTGAATTCTTCAACTGGTTTTATAATCAGTACCGCCTGAAAGTCCTGCGGAATAAAAGGCTGGGTTCGGATGTTTACAGTATCAACGTAATAGTCTGATTTTAGCGCATCGAACAAACTCTTCATGTTATAGTCGAGCGACTGACCGTGACCGATAGCATATGCAATCGCGGGGACTTCTTCCCGAATAATCTTTTGAATGGCATTGGCAAATTTAAATTCGAGTAATGCCTCTGCATTGTTCAGTGCGTTTACACCTTCCAGCGAGCTTTGTCCTTCAAGCAAATCAACCGCGATCACGCGATCTTTGTAACGGATGACTGCGCCAGGAAAAACTAACCGGTTTTCTTCTCCCTCTCCCTTCTTCGTTTGTGCTTTGACGTTTGTTGGTTGTAATCCCAGCCAGGCAAGTGAGTCGATGAATGCTACGCGCGTAGAATCGTTCAGGTCTTCTGCAGGTGACAGGAAACGGAATTGAAAATTCGCCCTTCCGTGTTGCTTAAAATCTCGTAAAAGCGCGGTGGTGCTGTTGGCCAGCTTTTTAAAACCAGCTGGAAATTCACCCTTTAAAAGAACGGTAACTTCAACCGGTTCTTCCAGCGACATTAGGAGCTGGCGGGTAGGCTGACTTAAAGTAAATCTTTTTTCTTTTGTAAGGTCAATATTGAAATTGAAAAAAGAAATAACATAGTTAATAACCACCAGTGAAAGGGCTGCTAAGAATATATATTGTGCAGTTGACTTCTTCTTCATTATTCTTACCGTTTTGCGAGGTTGCGGATAGCAATGATTAAAAATAAACCGGTTACTGAAAGGAAATAAATCACATCGCGTATATCAACAACTCCCCTGCTCATACTTCTGTAATGGAAATCTATTCCAAACATTTCAATATAGTAATCGGCATTCCCGGAAAACGCAGGGATTCGGCTCACTGCTTCAAAACCACTATATAAGAGAAAGCAAGCAAAAGCGCTGATGATGAAAGCTACTACAGCATTTGATGTAAAACTGCTGCAACAAATTCCGATGGCAACAAACACAGAAGTCAGAAAGAGCAGACCAATATAAGCACCGATAGTAGCGCCCATATCAACGCCACCGGCTTCTGAAAGTTGCTGAACCGTGTACAGATATAACAAGGTTGGCACCAGCGCAATCCATACTACAATCAGGGAACCCAGATATTTTCCTGCAACAATCTGTTTTCGGGTAAGCGGTCGGGTTAGTAATATTTCGAACGTGCCTGATTTAAATTCGTCTGAAAAACTCCTCATGGTAATAGCCGGAATAAGAAGCAGCAGAATCCAGGGAGCCAGACTGAAAAACTGATCGAGTGTAGCATATCCGAAATCGAAAATGCTGGTGTCCGGAAAAACGAAAAGAAACAGTCCGTTCAACAGAAGGAAAATAACGATGGCAATATATCCGGTCAGACTACTAAAAAATTGCTGTAATTCCTTTTTACAAATCGACCACATAAAGATTCTGATGTTTTTCCCGAAATAACAAGGGTGAAGTTCTTGACAATAATACGATTTAAAACGGTTCCAGCAGGAACAGCCTCATGGTAATTTCGTTTTCTGCCTGTCCGGACGGCGCAAATATCAACAACTAAAAATTACTGATATGCAAATCTATCTCAATCTGAGGATCACTCAGATCAACAGAATCATTATGTTTCATTTTCTGTTTTTCTGCGCGCGGGTTGTGCAGGCCCAACAGGTTTATTTATGGAGCGGATTATCGACTGACTGGACGCAGCCCTCAGCATGGATACCCGAAAGAATCACTCCTTCCGTAACAGATGAGTTACTTTTTAATACCAATGCGATAATAAGTCATTTACCGGCTTTTCAGAAGTTAAGTAAACTTGAATTGATGAATGCTATTACCGTGGAGATCAATTCACCGGAGGAACATATTATTGAAATTGGTTCGATTGATAACCCTGGATCATCTTTTTTTGTAGGGGCAGATGCAGTGTTGAAAATTACCGGTGAAGGATCGACTACTATTAAAATACCAACTGGATGCAGGGCATCATGTAACGGAAAAATCGAATATTCAGAAGGTGCACACAGGTTAATGGCAGATGATGCAGGTGCTATAGTTTTTAACAGTGGTTCGACATTTCTGGCCGGACCACAGTTTTCGGGCAGTCCGTTCGGGACTGAAACATTAAATAGCGTAGTATTTAAAGAAGATGCATCATTTATCAGTCAGGCAGGTTCCAATCCATTTGGAGCGGGAGCTCCCAATTCGGTGGTAGTTTTTGAGTCAGGTAGTAATTATGTTCACCGGCGTTCCACTTCACCTCAATTATCCGGACGTATATATCCGAATTTTATTGTGGATGCTCAGTTTTCATACAACCTGCCGTTAGGATCCGACTGGACTATTAAAAACAAGTTGATTATTAAAAATGGTAGCGGCTTCACGCTCCGGCCATCGGCAGGAACCGGAAACCTGATTATTGAAGGAGGCATTATCTGTGAAGACGGCAGCACAATGAATGTGGGAATAATCTCATGGTCGGGGATGATCAAATTTCATGGAGATACGCAGACATTAGCAGGATATCCCGGGCAATCATCGGTTTATATAGAAAGGATGGAAGTAAATCTGAATGGCCTCAGACTGAATATGCCTGTTTCGGTGGGACTAATGCTTTCGCTTAAAAAAGGAATCATTTACACAGACCCGGTGAATATACTCACGTTTGAGGCTGCCGGATATACGATTAGCGGGCCTTCGCAGTTCACACATTTACCTTATTCCAATTTTGGAAACGAGCAATCGTATATAGATGGACCGGTTAAAAAGCTGGGATTGGTGAACGGGGAGGTCTTTGTGTTCCCGACCGGCAATCAGGGAATATTCCGGCCACTGATTCTTAAGAATGTAACCGGCGATTTTCAGGTAGTTTACCGTAGAAATGATCCTCATAACCTAAATCCACAGCATGTACTACCTCTACATCATTTCAGCCAGTTGGAATACTGGGAAATAACCGGCAGTGAAAATGCTACAGCACAGGTTGAACTTAGTTTTGCCGACCCCAACAGCGGAGGGGTTACTAACCTCGATGATCTACGGGTTTGTCAGCTTCTGGAGCAAGGCTGGGAGGCGAACGCGATTGACGGTTATCTGGGCACTGCCGGGAGTAATGGTTCAATTACTACTTCCAGTTTACAGAATTTCGGATATTTCGCTTTGGGAAGTGTGAGTGCCCTGAACTCCCTGCCGGTAAATAATATCAAAGCCAGTCTGAGCAATTGGAACGGGAAAATAGCTATTGATTTTCAAACAGTTAAAGGCAGTACTGCCGCTTACTATATTATCCAGCAATCGACCGACGGTCGAAAATTTGTTGATATCGATCTGATTAAGGCCGGTGGACCGGAAGACCCGGCTGATTATCGCCGGATTTTTCCGCCTCCGGATGAGCCGATTAGCTATTTCCGGGTGAAAATGACAGGAATTGACCAAAAGGAGATTTTTTCTAATGTGTTGACTTATAAAGCACCAAAACCCGCACTAAAAGTTTATCCTAATCCGGCTGTAGAAAAAATTTCTGTTTTTTTTCCATTTCCGAGCAGCAAATCTATTTTAGAAATTGTCAATAGTAATGGAAAGGTGCTCTATCAGAACAGATCCAACGGCAGCCATACAACCATACCTGTTGGATTTTTGAAACCAGGGGTTTATTTCATCAAGTTCTACAATTCTGAAGACGTCTTTATCCACCCCTTCATTAAGCAATTTTAATTGCACCAAAACCAACTGCAGAGCCCCGCTCGTTTGAGCGGGGCTCATTTTTTTAAAGGAATCGTTTATTCTTATACCGGGAACCCATACACCGGGAACCGTTTTCTGGAAACCTTACAAACCGCTGAATTCGGGGATTGCGGTTTTATTAGAATTTCCCGAAGCATATAATAAAGCGGGTAATATACCGAGGGTAATATTACGGCAAACCTGTTTATTACAGAAATTTATTATACGTGTATTACACGGCGAAACTTTCGCCACAGGCGCAGCTTCGGCTGGCGTTGGGATTATTGAAGAAAAAACCTTTTCCGTTTAATCCGTCTGAAAAATCAAGGGTAGTATTGACCAGGTAGAGGAAGCTTTTTAAATCCGTCACCACTTTAATACCGTTATCTTCAAATACCTGATCCATCGGTTTCTGCTCATTGTCAAAGTCCAGTTTATAACTTAATCCGGAACAACCTCCTCCAACAACAGATACCCTGAGAAAATACTCCCCTTCACCCCCTTTTTCCGCCCTGGTTTCTTCCAGGAGCTTTAATACTCTCTCCTTTGCTTTATCACTAACAAAAATCATATCGGTATGTTTTTATATAATAATCAGTTTTTAGCTGAATTGTTCACTTTAGTTTCCGACATATTCCATGCCGGACTGATTTCCCGAAGCCGAATGACTGCTTCAGTGACTTTTTTAACAGTATAATCGATTTCTTCCGGGGTATTAAACCTACCCAAACTAAATCTGACAGAGGATTGTGCCAGTTCGTCATCCTGCCCCATTGCCAGCAGTACGTGCGAAGGATCTAAAGAAGCTGAGGAACAGGCCGAACCGGAACTCAGCGCAATTTCCTTATTACATTCCATCATCAGTGCATCTCCGTTTACGTGGTTAAAACGGATATGACAAACTCCCGGAAGTCGGTTGGCCTTATTTCCGTTCACATGTGATTGTTCGAGGTTCGCCAGCCCTTTCTCCAATTTATCTCGCAAAGATGTAATCCGTTTACGTTCTTCCTCACCTTCTTTAATGCAAAGTTCAGCTGCTTTACCGAATCCTACTATTCCGGGCACATTCAGGGTTCCGCTTCGCAATCCCTTCTCCTGTCCTCCTCCGTCGATTTGAGGTGTAAGTCTGACGCGCGGATTTTTCCTTCTGATATATAAAGCCCCTACACCTTTCGGTCCGTATATTTTGTGCGATGAAAAAGCCATGAGATCAATACCATCCGCATTTACATCAACCGGAATCTTACCCACAGCCTGAGTTGCATCCGTAAAAAAAAGCACGTTATTTTCCCGTACGACTGAACTGATTTTTTTTATATCCTGTATCACACCCGTTTCGTTATTGGCAAACATAACGGTTATCAGGATGGTAGCAGGTTTCAAGGAATTTTTTAGTTCGGTTATATCAATCAGCCCGTTTTCATCAACAGGCAGGTAAGTAATTTCAGCACCTAGTTTTTCCAGATGCCTGCAGGTATCCAGCACAGCGTGGTGTTCAGTAGAGCAGGTGATAATGTGATTTCCTTTGGAGCTGTACATTTCAAACACCCCTTTAATTGCGAGATTAATTGCTTCTGTAGCGCCGGAAGTAAAAACTATTTCATTGGGTTCTGATCCGATTAAACCGGCTACGCGTTCGCGTGCTTGATTAACCGCTTCTGCGGCCTCCCATCCATATAAATGGCTGCGACTTGATGCATTCCCGAACCTTTCTCTAAAATAAGGAAGCATTTCTTCAAGCACCCTGGGATCGCAGGGGGTAGTGGCATTATTATCAAGATAAATGGGATAATTCACGATAGTTCTGTATTTTGAACGCGTTAATACAAAGATACTATGTATAAAGTTGAACATATCGGGATTGCTGTAAAAGATCTCTCAACATCGGTTCCCCTGTATGAAAAATTATTGAATACATCTTGTTATAAAACTGAGGAAGTTGCTTCTGAAAGAGTATCGACCGCTTTTCTGCAAACCGGAGAAACCAAGATTGAATTATTGGAGTCAACAGATCCCGAGGGAGTTATTGCAAAGTTTATTGAAAAACGGGGTGAGGGAATTCATCATATTGCTTTTGAGGTTCCGGATATTTATCAGGAAATGGAACGGCTGAGGAATGAAGGATTCCGGATACTCAATCCTGAACCGAAAGCAGGAGCAGATAATAAACTGGTATGCTTTATACATCCTGCTGATGTGAATGGAGTGTTGGTGGAACTTTGTCAGGAGAGGCGCTGAAATTATCAGCCATGGCGGAGGTTGGGTTACACAATACCCGATTTTACCCCGGGAAAGTGAAGGAAACCCTTCAAAATCAATATAAAAGGCATTAAAAAAACAATGCCCGGCTTAGAAAAGCCAGGCTTATTTTTTTTCCGAACCTATGAATATTTTGAATAAAACTATTCGTATTATTTATTCGCAACCAAGAGTTTTTTCAATCTGCACTAAGGGAAACACTTACTAATTCCCGATTGCTGATGCAAATATACTAAGTGTTTTTTTGTATCCAAATTTTTTCAGACAAATATATTTTCCAAATCTCAAATATATTTTTTCAATATATTTTATCATTTGTAATAGGAGTAATTAGTGACTGGTAGCAAAATAATAATGGAGAAATTTCTCTTTTAAATCAAAGAATTCCGGGGTGTTTAGCCACTTTCCGGGAAGAGTATGGCATTTTGCCTGAGTGCCGGGATCAAAATATGCAGCAGGATTTACGAAGTATAACAAGGAGAGGGCCGGACTTCGGCGGGCGGATTAGTCGTCTGAATCAAGTTTTAGGAGGCCGAGTTTGTCAACAGCGATCTGTGCGGCAATCTGGCTGGCGTCTTTTTTATTATAGGCTTTTCCTTCTGAAATAACTTCGCCGTCAACTACGGCTGCGATAGTGAACAACCTGCGACCGTTTTCGAATCGTTCACTAATGGTTTCAAACTCGAGTACTTTCCCGTTTTTATTAGCCCAACCGTAAAGTTTGTTTTTGTGGTTGATTTCAAGCAGTTCCAGATCATCCATAAAGAAGTGAGGGATGATTATCCGTTCCAGCACCCAGGTTCGGGTTTTATTATAGCCCTTATCGAGATATACTGCACCCACGATGGCTTCGAGGGTATTTCCGAAAATCTGGCTGATTTTAAGAGAATTATCAAGCCTGTTATAAAGTGTAATCTTCTTCATCCCCATTTTCACCGCGATATCGTTGAGTTGCTGGCGGTTAACCATTTTGCTTCTCATTTCGGTAAGAAACCCTTCTTCGCGGTAGGGATATTTCATGAAAAGATAGTCAGCGATAATGGCGCTTAGAACTGCATCGCCCAGATATTCAAGTCGCTCATTATTTTCGTCGGCGTTTTCTTTAACGGAGCGGTGAGTAAGGGCAGTACGATATAGAGAGATTTTACCCGGAGTAAATCCCAACACGTTTTTCAACTGTGTTTTGAATGAGCCCTCTACTGATTCGTTTCGAAAGAGTTTCTGAAAAAATTGCACAGCGTTAAGCTACGTATTTTTTGACAATGAGTGATGCATTATGGCCTCCAAAACCAAATGTGTTACTTAAGGCTGCATTAACTATACGTTGCTGAGGTTTCCAGAAGGTGAAGTTCAGGTTTTGATCGAGCTCCGGATCATCAGTGAAATGGTTGATAGTCGGAGGAACGATATCATTCTGAACACTTAGGATACACGCAATAGCTTCAATAACTCCTGCGGCTCCTAGCAGGTGGCCTGTCATTGATTTTGTGGAGCTGATATTCAGGTTATAAGCGTGTTCGCCAAACACATACTTAATAGCTTTTGTTTCAGCTATATCTCCCAGAGGAGTGGAAGTACCATGAACATTGATATAATCAATATCTTCCGGTTTCATACCGGCATCTTCGAGAGCAGCAATCATTACATTCTTCGCTCCTAGTCCGTCAGGATGCGGTGCGGTGAGGTGGTGAGCGTCGGCTGTTGCGCCGCCGCCAGCTATTTCACAATAGATTTTGGCTCCTCTTTTCTTAGCATGTTCCAGCTCTTCCAGAATAAGTACACCTGCCCCCTCTCCCATTACAAATCCATCGCGGTCTTTATCAAATGGCCGGCTGGCTGTTTTAGGATCGTCGTTCCTTTCACTGAGTGCCTTCATGGCATTGAATCCTCCAACTCCGGCTTCACTGATTACGCTTTCAGCACCACCGGTAGCAATCATATCGGCCTTACCCAGGCGGATATAATTAAATGCATCGATGATGGCATTGGTTGAAGAGGCGCAGGCAGAAACCACAGAGAAATTCGGACCTCTGAAGCCATGACGCATCGATATATGCCCTGCAGCAATATCCAGAATCATTTTTGGAATAAAGAAAGGATTGAAACGGGGGGTACCGTCACCTTTGGCGAAGTTCATTACTTCTTCCTGAAAAGTAATCAGTCCGCCTATACCACTGGCATAAATTACACCAACTCTGTCCAGATTGACATTATCGGCGGTTATACCGGCGTCTTTTACGGCCTGATCGCTGGCTACGACAGCGGTTTGAGTAAACCGGTCGAGTTTTCTCGCTTCTTTTCTGTCAAGATAATCGGTTGCCTCAAATCCTTTCAGTTCGCAGGCGAACCGAGTTTTGAATTTGGAGCAATCAAAGAGCTGAATGAAATCGGCGCCAGATACACCATTGAGGAGACCATTCCAAAAATCTGTAACATTGTTTCCCAATGGGGTAAGGGCGCCGATTCCGGTTACGACAACTCTTTTTAATTCCATAATATCCTGGCTGGAAAATTAAGCACGGGTGTTAAAAAAAAATTACTTAGCGTGTTCTTCTAAGTATGCAACGGCCTGACCAACTGTAGTAATCGTTTCAGCCTGCTCATCAGGAATTGAAATATTAAATTCTTTTTCAAATTCCATAATCAGCTCAACTGTATCTAAAGAGTCTGCACCCAGATCGTTGGTAAACGATGCTTCGTTGGTGACTTCAGCCTCATCAACGCCTAATTTGTCAACAATAATTTTCTTAACTCTTGTTGCGATGTCTGACATGTTTGTAAGATTTAATTATGGGTGCAAAAATAGAATTTTATACCAAATAGCAATCAATACCAATATTTTGTTCTCAACTTCTTTTTTCCTATGGGGCAAATATAAAACTTTATTGCTGTTATCCGCTCATTCTCACACCTTTATAAAGAAGCAGAAAATCACCCGTTTAACAGGGTGAAATTACTAAATTCGTACATGGCACTAAAGATTCTAGATCACGGAAGCAAAGAGTATCACCAAATGGTGGAATTACGTACTCAAATTTTGCGTAAACCACTGGGACTCACATTTTCCCCACAAGAGCTGGAAAATGAAAAAAATGACCTTCTTATCGGTGCATTTGAAGATGAAGAGATGCTGGGTTGCTGTATGCTGGTGAAAGAAAATCCGCAAATTATACGTCTAAGACAAATGGCGGTACAAAATAATTTACAGGGAAAAGGCATTGGTGCATCGCTGATGCATTTTGCCGAAGACCTTTGCCGCGATTTGGGTGCCAGAAAAATAATCATGCATGCCAGAGCAACTGCTGTTGGCTTTTATGAAAAACTGGGTTATAAAGTAGTTAGTGACGTGTTTGAGGAAGTCAGTATCCCTCATTATATAATGGAAAAGGATATAGTATAACGATTCATGCTTTGTTAACATTTTCATAATTGCATAAGTCCCTGACCATAAATGAACTAAATTTCCGGCTCCAAAAAATCAGCACTTAACCCCCTCAACCAGTAAATCTGTATAAACTACCTGCGCAACTCAGGTAAAATGACAGAACTTTACCTTTTTGTTGTTTAAACACTAAACCGATATATACGTTCATGCGCACAGGAAAAATTATAAGATGGGTATTAATCTTAGGCGTTGCAGGACTAGCTACCTGGTTCATACTATCCAAGGCAAATACTAAAACCGAGAAAAAAGCAGGGCCCGCCAATGCCGGTCCGCAGCAACTGATTACAGATGGTCATATAGTTACGACCAGCGTTATCGACAACTCAGTACAATCAGCCGGAACCCTTCTCAGTAACGAATCAGTGGAGCTGAAACCGGAAGTCAGCGGAAAGGTCACCGGAATCTACTTCCAGGAAGGAAGTTATGTTCAGAAAGGAACATTACTGGTTAAACTATATGATGATGATATCCGGGCTCAGCTCAGCAAGCTGGAGTATCAGAAATCACTAGCCCAAAAAACCCTTGAACGCCAGCAGGAGCTGTTGCAGATCAATGGTATCAGCCAGCAGGAAGTGGATATTTCAGCTAATCAGATTAATATTCTGAATGCTGAAATAGACTATAATAAAGCTTTATTACAGCGTACGGAAATCCGGGCTCCATTTAGCGGTACTATCGGTATAAGAAATATCAGTTTAGGTGCGATTATCAGTCCAACTACCGTAATCGCTACCCTTCAGCAAAACGATCCGTTAAAAATTGATTTTTCTGTTCCTGAGAAATACCGCAGTATGCTGGGTAAAAATGATGAAATTCAATTTACTGTTGCAGGTGATCCAACTACACATAAGGGTAAGGTTTACGTGATAGATCCGCAGATTGATCCTGCCACCCGTACAATTAAAATACGTGCCCTCGTCAATAATACTTCGGGGCGCCTCGCACCGGGTACTTTCGCGGAGGTAAAACTTATACTGAAGGAAACACCAAATGCTATTATGATTCCCAGCCAGGCTGTTATTCCCGGAGCGAGAGAAAAAAGAGTGGTTATTGCGAAAAACGGAAGAGCAAAATTTGTTACTGTAGAAACAGGTATCCGCGATGCATCGAATGTGCAGATATTAAGCGGACTGAATCCGGGTGATACCGTTATAATCAGCGGTATAATGCAGATTAAACCGGATATGATGCTTAACATCACCAACCTGAAACAGCCTGAGTCTGACAATAATCAATAACCGTAACCAGAAACTGAAACAGCAACAGAATGAGTTTACCTTCATTATCTCTCCGGCGGCCGGTACTAGCCATTGTGATGAATATTTTGATTGTGATTTTTGGGATAGTAGGCTTCACTTTTCTGGGTGTACGCGACTATCCTGCCATTGACCCGCCAATCATAAACGTCAGAACATCCTATGCCGGTGCGAATTCCGATATTATCGAAAATCAGATTACAGAACCCCTGGAAAAGGCCATTAATGGTATTCCGGGAATCCGGAATATTACATCTACCAGTGCTCAGGGCACGAGCAATATTACCGTTGAATTTGAACTAGGTGTCAACCTTGAAGAAGCAGCGAACGACGTGCGCGACAAAGTATCGCAGGCATCAAGATCTCTTCCTAACGACCTCGACGCCCCGCCTGTGGTGTCGAAAGCCGACGCAAGCTCTGATGTAATTATTGCTATGACGGTGCAGAGTAATACCAGAAACCAACTGGAGGTTACCGACTATGCAGTGAACAATCTGGTAGAGAAACTACAAACAATTCCCGGAGTGAGCGGCACCCAGATTTGGGGAGAGAAGAAATATGCCATGCGAATCTGGCTGGAACCCTCAAAGATGTCGGCCTATAATATTACCGCTTCTGATATATTAAGTGCACTAAACCGCGAGAATGTTGAGCTCCCATCCGGAAAAATAGCCGGTAATGCTACCGAACTCACAGTGAGAACCTTCGGAAAACTGGTAACTGAAGAAGACTTTAACTCACTGATTATCCGTAACGACGGCGGAAATGTAATTCGCTTAAGGGATGTGGGGAATGCAGTGCTCGGACCGGAAAATGAAGAAACTGTTCTGAAGGAGAGCGGTGTGCCGATGATTGCAGTGGCTATTATCCCTCAACCAGGTTCCAACTACGTCGCGATCTCAGATGAATTCTACAAGAGATTTGAAAGAATTAAATCAGAAGTACCTGAGGATATTACGCTGAATATTGCGCTCGATCAGACTCGCTTTATCAAGAAATCTATTCTGGAAGTAGAAGAAACACTTCTCATAGCACTTGTACTCGTAATATTGATTATCTATTTCTTCTTCCGCGACTGGCTGATGGCCTTACGTCCGCTGATCGATATTCCGGTGTGTCTGATCGGTGCTTTCTTTATCATGTACATATTCGACTTCTCTATAAATATTCTTACCCTTCTGGGAATTGTACTGGCAACCGGATTAGTAGTGGATGACGGGATTATCGTTACGGAAAATATTTATAAGAAACTGGAAAAAGGCGTACCGAAAATGAAAGCGGCCCGTGAAGGTTCTGAAGAAATCTTCTTCGCCGTTATTGCCACTTCCATTACACTCGCTTTCGTATTCCTTCCGATTGTGTTTCTGGAAGGATTTGTGGGAAGGTTGTTCCGCGAGTTTGGAATAGTAGTAGCCGGTGCCGTACTGATTTCTGCGTTCGTTTCTCTTACTCTTACTCCGGTACTAAACGTTAAGCTTACACGAAAAGTTCATAAACATTCCTGGTTCTACAGGAAAACAGAACCGTTTTTCAGAGGAATGGAAAACGGGTATAAGATTTCGCTGACGCGGTTTATGAAAATCAGATGGATCGCGCCCATCATTATCCTGTTATGTTTCGGGGCAATTTTCCTGCTTTTCAAAACCTTACCTTCCGAACTGGCACCTATGGAAGACAGAAGTCAGTTCCGCCTTTCCGTTTCTGCACCTGAAGGTACTTCCTTCGATTACATGGATGATTATATCGATAAGCTAAGTGCTTTTATGAAGGATTCAGTACCCGAGAAAACAGTTATCATCTCTGTAACCTCTCCGGGATTTGCCGGTAGCGGTGCTGCCAATTCAGGATTTGTGCGGGTTGCTCTCACAGAACCTAAACACCGTGAGCGGTCGCAGCAGGAAATTGTTGACATGGTCAACAGAAACCTGAGAAAATTCCCGCAGGGCAGAGCTTTCGCCATTCAGGAGCAGACCATCCAGGTTAACCGCCGGGGCGGATTACCGGTTTCCTTTGTTTTGCAGCATATCAATTTCGATAGCCTCAGCAAATATTTACCTGAATTTCTGGAAAAAGCAAACCAGAATCCCGTTTTTCAGGGAGTTGACGTAGATCTTAAATTCAACAAACCGGAACTGAAGGTTGAGATTAACCGGGCAAAAGCCAGCGAACTGGGTGTTTCAGTTGCCGATATCAATGAAACCCTTCAATTAGCGCTGAGTAACAGACGTTTCGGGTATTTTAATATGAATGGAAAACAGTATCAGGTAATCGGACAGGTAGCCAGAGATTACCGTGATGATCCTTTCGATCTGCAAAACTTTTATATTAAAAATAATCAGGGACAGCCGATACAGCTGGATAACGTAGTAACCATCAGTGAATCTACCAGTCCGCCACAGATTTATCACTTTAACCGTTATAAATCGGCAACCGTTTCAGCCGGACTTGCACCGGGTAAAACTATTGGAGATGGTATCAAAGCCATGCAATCTATTGCTGATGAAATGAATTTGAGTGACCATGGATTCCAGACCTCGTTATCAGGGTCATCGCGCGACTATGCTGATAGTTCTTCTAATATCATGTTTGCCTTTATTCTGGCACTGGTGTTGATTTACCTGATTCTTGCTGCTCAGTTCGACAGCTTTGTTGACCCGGCAACCATCATGGTTACTGTACCACTTGCGATTGCGGGAGCACTCATTTCGTTGTGGATTTTCGACCAAACGATCAATATATTTTCGCAGATAGGAATGATTATGCTGATTGGATTGGTAACGAAAAACGGAATTCTGATTGTTGAATTTGCCAACCATAAACGGGATGAAGGATTGAATAAAATTGAGGCGGCCATTGAAGCGGCAAGCATGAGGCTTCGTCCGATTCTGATGACCAGTCTGGCTATGTCGCTCGGTGCACTTCCTATTGCATTATCGCTTGGTGCCGCGGCCACAAGCCGTATACCACTGGGTATCGTAATTGTAGGCGGAATTATGTTCTCTTTAATCCTGACACTTTATGTAATTCCGGCTATGTACAGCTTTTTGTCTAACAGAAAGAAATCTGTTGAAGAAGAGGAACCTGAAACCGCGAAAGCAAGCATTTCTCTTGAGCAGGTATAAGTCTATATAAACATTAACTGATGAAACGTTCATATAATTTTCGGTTTATTTTTTCTCTTATTATACTGCTGGTTTCCGGAGGCATTCAACTGGCAACTGCTCAGGTATTAACCCTTGAGCAGGCTATCAATGCCGCTTTGGAAAAGAACTATGATATCCGATTAGCCAGAACCGATTCGGCTTCTTACGCTTTGGATAATCAATATGCTGTGATGGCTTTTATCCCCAGATTTAATGCAACTGCAAGTAAAGTCTGGAATAATAATGCGCAGAAGCAGGAACTAAGCAGCGGGGTAAAACGTGATACATCCGGGCTAAAATCAAACAATCTTTCTGCAGCTATTAATATGAACTGGACATTGTTCGACGGACTGAAAATGTTCGCAACCAGAGAAAAGTTGCAGGAACTGGAAACATTGGGTGGTTTAGGCGTAAAGAATAGTGTGATTAACACTGTAGCCGACGTCATCAATATTTATTTTGGTATTGTTCGTCAGAAGCAGCAGTTGAAAGCAATTGAAGAACTTATGTCGATCAGTGAAGAGAGAGTTACACTTGCAGAAAGAAAACTTTCAAGCGGTTTGGGAAGTAAACCTGAGCTGCTTCAGGCCCGCGTGGACCTGAACGCACAGAAATCTGCCCGGCTTCAGCAACAAACACTGATTGCACAATTGCGCGAAGAACTCAACCAGCTGATTGGATTTCCTAACGGTGAAGTTTATGATGTAAGTGACAGTATTCCGGTCAATACCTCTATTGCTTATGGAGACCTGATAAACAATCTTGAATTAACGAATCCGGATCTGCTGATTGCAAAAAAGAATATTGACATAGCCAGACTAACAGTGAAAGAGAGACGAGCAGATCTACTTCCTGTACTTAGCTTTAATTCAGCATATAATTTCTCGCGCAATGCAAATCAGGCGGTAATTAACAGCTTTACTCCACTTTTCAATCAAAACCGTGGGTTTTCGTACGGGTTTGGTTTGAGTATTCCGATTCTTAATGGGTTTAATACGCGCCGGTTAATTAAGCAAGCCGAACTGGATGTTCAATATTTACAACTGAGCTTTGAAAACCGCGCGGCCTTGTTGAATACAGGACTAACCAATGCATACAAAAATTATAACCTGCAGATTAAACTACTTGCACTGGAAGAGGAAAACATCGAGTTAGCCCGGGAAAATCTAAACATTGCGATGGTTCGTTTCAGACAGGGTGTTTCCACCAATCTGGAATTGCGAGAGGCTCAGTTAAGTCTGGAACAGGCGTATAACCGCCTCATTGCCGCAAGATACAATACCAAACTTGCGGAAACGGAATTACTTCGACTAAAAGGTGATCTGGTAAAATAGCGTTATAACTCTATTTTCTTTTTACCCTATCTTTTAAAAAGACGCGTACATCTTGTGCGTCAACTTCTCCGTTCATAGCATCTTTCGGAACCAGAAAGAAGGATTTGGGGTCGAAGTAAAGATGGAAGAAATACGGGCTTTCAATAAAATAGCTTATTTCGTTCCACTGCCAGCTTCTTGAGCCTCTGCTGGTAACCAGAGAAAGTTCCTTATCGTGAAAATTAAGTGTAAACTCTTCTTTAAAGGTTTGGGATTTTTTGTAGATGCTTGAAGGCAAAACCCGCCAGATAATCAGCATCAGAAAAAACCAGAGAATGGAAAAAACCAGGAAAGATATTGCCTGAATCAATTTAAAATAAAAAAGTACCGCAGAGGTCAGCGCGAAAACATTGATGAGAATAAAGAGCAACTTTATTTCCGGACGGGTAAAGAAATGATAGCGTAATGCCTGAATTACCTGCTTTTTGTTATAGTTGAAGTGAATAGTCATTTTATAATAATTCAAAAGTTATAAGTCAAATTTCATCTCGCCCGAAACAAGAAAAAAGTCAGCAACTAAATTTTGGTTCCGGTAAAATTCTCGCCTCAATGTGGCAATCCTCATATAGCCGCATTGAAGCAGAGCAAAGGTAAAATTAAAACAGCGCAAGTGATTCACCTGCGCTGTTTAGCTTATAATAGTTGGGTTATAATAATAACTATCTGGTCAGTATTTCGGTTACTTTATTCAGCATCCCTGAGTTGCTGACCTTTTCCTGCTAGCTGCAACCTAAGCTGTTTCCGCAATTAAGGCATTTGTAGCAGGTGCCGCTTCTTACTGTAATATGACCGCACACGTTACATGCGGGAGCGTCACTCTGCATGCTCTTCATGAAATCCTGGGTACTGTCTACCGCACCGGTTACGGCTTTTTTTGCTTTTACCGGAGCGCTTGCCGGACTAGCTGAAGTTGGTGCAGATCCGGTTGGGGCTGTTACCCGTACACTGCTTAACTCGGGAGATGGTTTTTCATACTCCAGTGGAGTTGAGGGAACATCATCCCAGTCGTCAGTGCCTCTGTTCCCGATTTCGGGGGTATCCAGCACGTGAACCAGATCAGTACGATTCAGGTATTCGTATGCCAGGGTTCTGAATATAAAGTCAACAATTGAGGTTGTTGTTTTAATATTCGGATGATCTACCATACCCGCTGGTTCGAATTTGGTGAATACGAATTTCTCTACAAATTCTTCCAGAGGTACACCGTATTGAAGTCCGACTGAAACAGCAATTGCAAAACAGTTCATCAGACTTCTTAACGTAGATCCTTCTTTTGCCAGATCCACGAAGATTTCACCTAATGTGCCATCGCTGTATTCACCGGTGCGCAGGAAGATGGCCTGACCGTTGATTTTTGCTTTCTGTGTATAACCGCGACGTTTAGCGGGCAGGGTTCTTCTTTCTACGATTCTTGCCAGTTCACGTTTCAGTTTGGTATCAGGAGAAGCCTGAACACGTTTCTGAACTTCTTCGAGTAATTCTTCAACGGTAAGCTGGCTCAGATCTACGATACCAGGCCCAGCAAGAGGAACTTCTTCACTGGCTTCTGCTGCGGCATCAGCTTTTTTCTTCTTGTCGCTCTTGTTGCTGAGTGGCTGACTGAGTTTAGAACCGTCTCTGTAAAGTGCATTAGCTTTCAGACCTAATTTCCAGCTCAGGTAGTAGCAATCTGCGATTTCTTCAACAGTTGCTTCGTGAGGCAGGTTGATGGTTTTTGAAATAGCACCGCTCAGGAATGGTTGAGTTGCAGCCATCATACGGATATGTCCGTGAGCATGAATATATCTTGTACCTTTTTTACCGCACTTGTTAGCACAGTCGAACACAGGCAGGTGCTCAGGTTTCAGGTAAGGAGCACCTTCAACCGTCATGGTACCGCAGATATAGTCATTTGCTTCTTCAATTTCCTCCTCAGTAAATCCTAGTGCTTCAAGCAGGCTCCAATCCATGTTGTAGTACTGCTCTGGCTTGAATCCGAGGCGTTGCAGGCATTCCTCGCCGAGAGTATAAACGTTGAATACGAATCCGATTTCGAATGCCGAGCGGATAGCGTTTTCAAGTTTTTTGATTTCTTCGGCGATGAAGCCTTTCTCACTTAAAGTTTGGTGGTTGATATGAGGGGCGCCATCAAAAGTACCGGATCCAACCGCATACTTAACGATAGCTTCTACTTCTTTTTCAGAATATTTCAGGTTGCGTAAAGCCTGAGGAACTGATTGGTTGATAATTTTAAAGTATCCGCCACCGCTCAGTTTTTTGAATTTAACCAGCGCGAAATCGGGTTCAACACCAGTCGTATCGCAATCCATTACCAGACCGATAGTTCCGGTAGGTGCGATAACAGTGGTTTGAGCGTTACGATAACCGAATTTTTCACCCATCTGCACTGCTTCGTCCCATGCTTTTGTTGCTGCTTTAAGCAGATAATCAGGGCAATGTTTTGCCTGAATACCCTGAGGCTTAACTGAAAGTCCGACATAAGCATCTTCTGCATCGTAAGCAGCTGCTCTGTGGTTTCTCATTACTCTCAGCATATCTTCACGGTTCTCTTCAAACTTCGCGAAAGGTCCTAAGATTTCGGCCATTTCTGCAGAAGTTTTATAAGCAGTACCGGTCATGATAGCTGTGATAGCACCGGCGATACCTCTTGCTTCTTCACTGTCGTAAGCAATACCGCTTACCATCAGCATGGAACCGAGGTTGGCGTAACCCAGTCCGAGTGTTCTGTATTCGTAGGAAAGTTGTGCTACTTCCTGAGAAGGGAACTGAGCCATGAGTACGGAGATTTCCAGTACTACGGTCCAGAGGCGAACTACGTGTTCGAATCCTTCTACGTCGAATGTATTGGTTTCTTCGTTATAGAGTCTGCGCAGGTTAACTGAAGCCAGGTTGCAAGCGGTATTATCGAGGAACATATACTCGCTGCAAGGGTTGGAGGCGCGGATGCGACCACCCTGCGGACAGGTATGCCATTCGTTGATGGTAGTATCGTATTGAGTACCCGGGTCAGCGCAGCGCCATGCGGCGTAAGCGATCTGATTCCAGATTTCGCGGGCAGGAACTTTTTTCACTGTTTTGCCATCTGTTCTGGCTTTCAGCTCCCAGTCTTCGTTCTTTTCCAGTTTTTCGAAGAATTCGTTAGGAATACGAACAGAGTTATTTGAGTTCTGACCGCTGACGGTGAGGTAGGCTTCTCCTTCGTAGTCTGAAGGATAACCTGCAGCGATTAACGCGGCAACTTTCTTTTCTTCTTCCTTTTTCCAGTTGATGAATTCCAGAATTTCGGGGTGATCGAGATCCAGACACACCATTTTGGCAGCCCGGCGGGTAGTACCACCACTTTTTATGGCGCCCGCTGCGCGGTCGCCTATTTTCAGGAAGCTCATCAGTCCTGATGAGGTACCACCTCCACTGAGTTTTTCACCACCACCTCTGATGCTGGAGAAGTTAGTTCCAACACCGGAGCCATATTTGAAAATTCTTGCTTCACGTACCCAGAGATCCATGATTCCACCTTCATTCACGAGGTCATCATTTACACTAAGGATAAAGCAGGCGTGAGGTTGAGGACGCTCATAGGCTGAAGTGGACTTTTTGAGTTGTCCATCTGCGTGATCTACATAGTAGTGACCCTGAGGTTTACCCTTGATACCGTAAGACTCATAAAGTCCGGTATTGAACCATTGCGGAGAGTTAGGAACACATGCCTGATCGAGGATGCAATAAACCAGCTCGTCATAGAAAATCTGCGCGTCAGCCTCAGAAGCGAAATAGTTGTACTTTTCACCCCATACTCTCCAGCAGTTTGCCATACGGTGGGCAACCTGTTTAACAGAAGTTTCTCTTCCGGTGGTACCATCCGGCTGCGGCACCCCTGCTTTACGAAAATATTTTTGAGCAAGAATATCAGTTGCGATCTGGCTCCATTGCTTCGGAACTTCCACGTTATTCATTTCAAAAACAACCTCACCGCTGGGGTTTCTGATAACAGATGTTCTGTAATCATATTCAAACAGGTCAAATACATTGACACCCTCGGTGGTAAACTTACGTGTGAAACGTAAGCCTTTATTAGTGGAAGTACTCTTTTTTGCCATGACGGAGCAGATTAAAAATGATAAATTTTTGTTCGGACGGACAACGAAAATATTCTTCCAATTTCAAATTTCCTTTCTGTAAATATCAACACTATGTGGAAAAACAAGTTCGATTTTTGATGGTACTGCATCACAGCGTTTTTTGCCAATTTTCGGGCAAAAAAAAATTTGGCCGGGCAACAAAAATCCCTTTAAATAAGATTAAGCATATTATCAGGCAAAAATGCCATTAATCCAAAGCCTGCGAAGTAATAACAATTAAGCAGGCGCAATGTTTTCACAGTAATAGTTGTATTTTTTAATGTGAGATACACAATAAGCGGGTAAAGCCACATTTTTTTTGCATTTTTGCAACATTACCAATAGCCACAAAGGATGAAGTCTCAAATTTATTCATCAATCCTGGAGAAGAAGCAAAGAGGTGAAAAATCCTTTGCTGTTTTGATTGACCCTGATAAGGTTGATGCAGGATCTATTGAAGAGCTGGCCGGTTTATCCATGGCAGCTAAAGTTGATTACCTGTTTGTAGGTGGCAGTTTGGTGATCTCCAATCACTTAGACGAGTGTATTACGCAACTTAAATCTATTTGCCACATACCTGTAATTCTCTTCCCCGGTAGCCCCTCTCAGGTGAGCAGATACGCAGATGCTCTGCTTTACCTTTCACTGATATCAGGAAGAAATCCGGAATTATTGATTGGTCAGCACGTAATTTCCGCTCCGTTTGTGAAACAAAGCGGCCTGGAGATTATTTCAACCGGTTATATGGTTATCGATGGAGGGGCGCCTACCACAGTTTCATATATCAGTAATGCAAGCCCGATACCAGCAGATAAAAACGAAATCGCCATGTGCACGGCAATGGCAGGAGAAATGCTGGGAATGAAGCTTATTTACATGGATGCAGGCAGCGGTGCAAAACGGCCCATCACCGAAAGTATGATCAAAACCGTTTCAAAAAGCATTGATGTTCCCCTGATTGTAGGTGGTGGGATTACTGACCCCGAAAAAGCTTATCGTAACTGCTGCGCCGGAGCCGATGTCATCGTAGTAGGTAATGCGATCGAAAAAGATTCATCGCTGATAAAAGAAATCAGTGATGCCGTAA
>DATCKB010000403.1:0-4454 GCA_036562505.1 Parasegetibacter sp.
CCTTCCTGACGGTATCGGATTTATTTATGATCAGAATTGACGGAGCTTTTAGTCTGAGCGAACTGAAAATCTCATTCCCTTCAGCAGGATCATCGTTTGCGTCCATCAGCAGTATTGCCAGATCAGCATCATCCAGCGAACTCTTTACTGCCTGCATCATCTTCTCATGCAAGCGATATTTCGGTTCTATAATTCCCGGAGTATCTGAAAATATAATCTGATAATCGTCGGTAGTCAGAAAAGCTTTGATTCTATGGCGGGTAGTTTGCACTTTGGGAGATACAATAGCCATTTTCTCTCCTATCAACGCGTTGAGCAGAGTACTTTTTCCAGCATTTGGCTTACCAAAAATATTTACAAAACCTGCTTTCATTTAACTGCCTGTTTCTCTGTTCCCCGTCTTTAGAATAAGCGACTATACCCGGATCTGAGATTTTTAAGAGTATTCGCCCGCTAATGCTTGCAAAGGTATAAATAAAAAAGGCCTCTTAAGAGGCCGTTGGTTGCGAAGGGAGGGATCGAACCTCCGACCTTCGGGTTATGAGCCCGACGAGCTACCGCTGCTCTACTTCGCGATGTGGAATGCAAAGTTACAGGAATGATGTTTATAAACCAAAAAAAACTGCATTTCAACTCTTTAAGTACTGTTAAAGCCTTTCGTAACATAGTGCTCCGGTTCCCGATTGACCTTTGCAGAGGTAAAACCCAAATTCTTCGTTTTCTGACAAAGAAACTTTATCCGGTCGGGAAAAATTACCCGCTCCGGAAAAGCAATTTGGAAATATCGAATAATCCATAATAACTTTGCTCCGGTTTTCGCTGAGAAAACCGTCAAGTTCCCGGGGTGCTGCCCTCAAAAGCGGCTGAGATTATACCCGTAGAACCTGAACAGGGTAATGCCTGCGCAGGGAAGGTGGTTGAATACTTTTTTATACATCCCCACTTCACATCGCAGCATTTCCAAATTCAATTTTTAACTTTTAAAAACAGTACATGAAAAAATTGTTTTTGGGACTATGCTTTGTCATTCTTTCCCACGGATTGCATGCACAATCTATCAAAGGACAAGTAATAGACCAACACGACGGATCGCCGGTAAACGGTGCCACCATTGAATCAGATCAGCTGAAAATCTACGTAGCCAATGAAAAGGGCCGGTTTCAAACGGGAATGCTGAAACCGGGAGTTTACAAACTGAAGGTTTCCAGTGTGGGATTTAAAACTTTGGAACTAACGGTAACTGTACCCACCGAACCGCTGGTAATTTCGTTGGAAAGAGTCAACCTTTTCCTTCAGCCAATAGAGGTAACCGCGCTGAGAGCAGGCGACAGGTCACCTTTCGCAAAAACCAACATCTCAGCGAAGGAGTTAGACAAAAGCAATCTCGGACAGGATCTGCCGTTTCTGCTGAATCAAACTCCGTCTATGGTCACTACCTCTGACGCAGGAAACGGCGTAGGTTACAGCTCATGGAGAATAAGAGGTACAGACGGCACCCGAATCAACATGACGATAAACGGTATCCCTTATAATGATCCGGAATCACATGCTACATTCTTGGTAAATCTGCCCGACTTTGCATCTTCAGTGAACAGTCTGCAAATTCAACGTGGAGTAGGCACATCATCAAACGGCGGGGCTGCATTCGGAGCAAGTATCAACTTCAGTACCAACGAATTTAACGCAGACCCCTACGCCGAAATCGCTTCTTCTGCGGGCTCTTTTAACACGTGGAAGAATACGGTCAAAATAGGATCCGGATTGATCAACGAACGATTTACTCTTGACGCACGATTATCTAAAATTTATAGTGACGGATATATCGACAGGGCATTCAGCGATTTGAAATCATTTTATATTTCCGGTGCGTGGCTGACCGACAATGCTTCCCTCAGGTTAAATGTGTTTTCAGGAAAAGAAAAAACCTATCAGGCCTGGAACGGTGTACCTGAATCACTTTTACAAACAGACCGCACTTTTAATCCTAGCGGGATGGACAGGCCCGGAGATCCTTACGACAATGAAATTGACAATTATCAGCAAGATCATTATCAACTATTTTATAATCAAACACTCAATAGCAGGTGGAAATTTAACCTAGCTGCATTCCTGACCAAAGGATTCGGGTATTACGAACAGTATAAAGCCGGTGTAGAATACGGAGATATCAATTTACCTGATTTCATCGTTGGCAGCGAAGTAGTCACCGAAACCGATATTATCCGCCAGCTTCAACTGGATAACGACTTTTATGGTGGGGTGTTTTCTCTTCAACATAAAAACCTGAAAGATGAAATTACTATCGGTGGCGCCTGGTATCAATATAAAGGAGATCATATCGGAAAAATTATATGGGGAAAAGCCGGCATTCCGGACGACTACGAATGGTACAGGAATCCGGCACTGAAGACAGATATCAATGTTTACAGCAAATGGCAGCACCAGCTCACTGGTCGTTTCAGTAGTTTTCTCGATATTCAGTATCGCAGAGTACACTATGAAATCAACGGCTTCCGGTATAATCCGGCGTTGAAAGCAAACAACAACTACAATTTTGTGAATCCAAAAGCAGGTTTAACCTACACAGGAGAAAACTGGTCTGCCTTCGTTTCCTATGCTCTCGGCCAGAAAGAGCCGAACCGAGATGACTTCGAAGTGTCGGGCGCCTCACCTGAACACGAAATGCTGCACGACTTCGAACTCGGTATAAACGGGCGGAACGAGTTCCTAAAATGGGATGTCAATATGTATTATATGCGCTACAAAAATCAGCTGGTATTGACCGGAAAGATTAACGATGTAGGCGCTTACACAAGAACCAATATCCCCAACAGCTACCGCATGGGTCTTGAACTGCAGGGTTCCGCACAATTGTTACCATGGATGCAGTTGAATGCGAATCTTACCCTGAGCAAAAACAGAATAAAAGACTTCACAGCCTACTACGACGATTACGACTCCGGAAATCAGATAGAAGAACATTTCAGTTCAACTGATATTTCGTTTTCTCCCGCCATAGTAGGTGGTTATGAGCTGACATTGACACCCTATAAGAATATGGAACTGAGTTTGCCGGGTAAATATGTAAGCCGTCAGTACATGGACAATACCTCCGATAAAAGTCGTAGTCTGGATGCCTTTTTTGTGCAGGATGCACGGATTTCCTGGAACATCCCTCAGAAATTTGCCAAACAACTCGTACTGACTGCACAGGTGTATAATTTATTCAATACGAAATACGAACCCAACGGGTACACCTTCAGCTATATTTACGGCGGAAATTTTACTACAGAGAATTATTACTTTCCTATGGCAGGTACACATTTTATGGCAGGAGTGAAACTCAGACTATAAAATCCATCCTACTTTCATAAACAACTAATCCGAAACCAACTTTCACCAGAACGTGTAAGTTAATTTCGGATTAGTTGTTTTTACAGTAATTGCTTATCCATCTCACGCAATGTGAGCCTAATGCGATTAAGCGATCTGTTTATCCCGGTAAAATCAGATGGCGTTTTTTCCAAAGCTCTCTTCCCAGGCCAGCATACCACCTGTTACGTTAACGATATTGGTGAATCCCATGGTTTCCAGCAACAGACAAGCCTGACCACTGCGGTTTCCGCTGCGGCAATAGCAGATTACTTCCTGATCTTTCAGATCTTCCAGTTCATCAATCTGCATATTCTGAATCTGCCCCAAAGGCACCAGTCTGCCTCCGATATTGAATTCTTCATTCTCATGGGGTTCTCTTACATCTACAAGATTCAGTTTTTCTCCGGCTTCCATTCTTGCACGGAGTTCAGCTACAGAGATCGTTTGCATAAACTTCTTTTTTATTAGTGTTAGTTGGAAGGCTCTTCGCCCGGTATCTGCGAGGGAGGATCGGGCCTTACCGGTTTATCCCTGCTTAACCATACGTCAATCAACTGACCCGGACGTATACGATTGACCCGCTTATCATAGTCGAGCCGTTCCGGTGATTGTTTATAAATATAAGCATTAAGAGAATCGGAAACATTAGCATCCTTTACTACGGCCCCCGTTCTTAAACCACTTACCGACAATAACATTTCTGCTTCCTGCAAAGTTAAACCAAACAAATCGGGAACAGCTATTTCCTCGTTACTAATTCCACTACCAAAGACCAGAGAGATCGTACTTCCCATGGGAATTTTCGTACCCGGTTTAATATCAGTTCCGTTATAACGCTGATGAATTACCGCATTTTTCGCAAAATCAGGTTGATAACTGGTATCTCCCATTTTAAGTCCGAATGACCTTAAATTATCATCCGCCGAACGGTAGCTCATATTAATCAGGTTAGGCATCTCCACCATCGGAGGTATCACACGATTAACTGTGAGGTAGATGGTACGATTCACCTTCACCAGTACCTCAGGTTCAGGAAACTGTTTCACAACTACCCTTCCCGGAAGCGAGTCGACATAAAC
>DATCKB010000405.1:0-4265 GCA_036562505.1 Parasegetibacter sp.
ATCATACCCTGCTTTCCAGGTTAGATTTATGCTAAATGAAAGTGTTTTGTAAGAAAAAGTATTTCTCAGGCTCCCAAAGGCTGGTGGAATAGTTACCCCCGAATAGATAAGGTCATCTAATTTGAGAGAGTTAAAATAAGCAGTAAAATTATCTGACGGTCTCTCGTTTTTTCTGCGGATCAGCCATCAGGTTCTTTGTCTGTTTTCCTTTAACTTGGCAGGCAGAATTATATACTAATGAGAGCAGTTATTCAGCGGGTATCACAGGCATCAGTAACCGTAGTTGATAATGTCACCGGAGCTATCCGAAATGGGTTGCTGATTTTGGTCGGAATGGAAGATGCCGACACCGATGAAGATATCACATGGCTGAGCAGCAAAATCGTTGGACTCCGGATTTTCAACGACGAAGCTGGGTTGATGAACCTTAGCATTAAAGATATAAATGGCGATATTTTGTTGGTCAGCCAGTTTACTCTTCACGCCAGCACAAAAAAAGGAAATCGTCCTTCATTTATTAAAGCGGCTAAACCTCCTGTTGCGATTCCACTGTACGAGAAATTAATCAGACAACTAGAGGCGGACCTTGGTAAGCAAGTTCAAACAGGCATCTTCGGTGCAGACATGAAAGTAAGTCTGCTGAACGATGGGCCGGTAACCATTATAATTGATACGAAAGACAGACAATAGCGTAGCCTGACGCTTCAGATAAAAAGCCTTTTTTCCTGCAATCTGCTCGTATTTGCAAACCGGAATACCTCGCTATCTAAGGCGTCCGGAACTCTTTAAAGTATGCCAGAAAATGAACGTGCATACTGGCAATATGCATGTATTGCTCCTCGCTGAAATGGAATATTATTTCGCGCCCGGAACTACTTGTAATGATAACTTCCCCTTTATTTCGGTGGACGGTCATATCCTCAACTTCCTGCCAACTGATCGATTTTACTGTTTCAGAGTAAATACCATCAATCTTAAAAACTATCGGGGTATCCTGGCCGAATGCATCCTGAAGATAACCGTTCAGTTCTTCTATTCTTTTCTGTTCCTTCCAGTCGGTGTACCGGTTATAGGTAATCATATACTTTAGCCGCTCAATAAGCTGAGGCAATCCGCTTCTGAGATATTCATATTCCTTTTTGCTGTCTTCGGTTTCCCTGAAATCTGAACTTCGCAGGTCGGAACGATATAAAGCGAGCGAATGCATCAAATAATGAAATCTCCTCGTCAGGTCTGCCTTCATCGTTTCATTTTTCTGATGCAATATGCTGAAATTCCGTGCGAGACTTTCTTCCATTTCTTTTCCGCCTTCACGCAGATACCTGCCTGTTTTTTCAATCTGACTCTTTCTGTCAGCCTGCCCGTCCTCTAAAGCAGCAATAATACTTTCCAGGAACCGGACAATCTGGTTCAAACTATCTATGGCTGGCTGATAGCGCTGTGTTAGGTCATCGTCTTTAATAACGCTCGATCCGTTTTTGATACTGTCAGCTACCAACTCGGACTGATCATGCTGCGCCTGCAGGTAACAGCTGATTAAACTGAATCCGACTAATAATATTGATGCCTTTATCATTCTTCCGTTCAGCAATGGCGTTCTTTTATAATCTTGTTTTATTTCCGGCTTTATCAAGGTAGTAATACTTGCTTTTTATGCTGACAATAGCTCTTCCGCCACTGAATGCTTTGACGGAATCATATTCAGGTGGAAATACAAACTCTCCTTTCTTATTGATATATCCCCATTTTCTTTTTCCCTTAACAGAAATGCAGGCTGCAGCTAATCCTTCGGAAAACGACCCGACGTCTTCAAATTTCATGGGAATTACTTCCTTACCTGTGCTGTCAATAAACCCCCACTTTGAAACAATCGGATAGCTGTCGGATGTATAAGTACAGACTCCCGCCAGGCCTTCCGAAAACATATGTGCTTTCGGATACATTAGCTCAACTACAAATTCTCCTGCTGAATTAATAAAGCCGTTCCTATCGATGGTTTGAATCAGAGCCGGTCCGTTTTCAATTCCTCCGATATATTTATATGCTGGAGGTAATACAGTATTTCCTTTACGATCCAGAATGCCCATCATTTTATCTTTAGTGACCACATAATTTCCTTCAGAAAAATACCGGATATGGTCATACTCTGCTTCGGCAACCACCTGATTATCCAGATCTGTGATCCCATATTTATTGTTCATTTTATCGTAAAAGATGAGCACTTCGCCTGCCTCTTTATTGTTCGCTTTCAGCCACTGAATAGCTTTCTCATTTCCCATTTCCGCTGATTTTGTAAAATAGCGGACAGCTTCAAAAGTATACTCGCGGCAATTATTGAACTTAAAACCATAAAATATTCCTGCAATATGGAAGTAATCTTCAGCGTCTGCTCCCAATTGTATCGCTTTATTTAAATAACCGGTTATTTCGCTGTTCATTTCTGTTTCCACCCTTGGTTTAATCTGAAAAAGGCAGCGACCCATGTACACAAATAATGTGGGATCCGACGACAGTTCCTTTGATGTTCTTTTAAAATGCAGCAGCGCATTTTTAAAGTCTTTTTTTTCAAAATAATTGAGAGCCGTTTTGTAATGTTCCGGAACGTTTCCGCTGTTATGAGTGAACTGAAGATCGTAAATCGTTACGCCTTCGCTCCGCAGCCGGCTTTTAAATTGCGAAACTGCCTTCTGAGCCTCTTCCTCCGATGCGTAGGGTCCGGCGATGAATTTTTTAGTTCCGTCGTAGTCGTGATATCGCTCATCCTCGCCGTTGTTGATGGCCAGCTGCCGGTTGACCGACAGTTCAATATCCTCGCGAATTAAAGCCCCATTGATTCTATCGCCCTCACTGATTATAGAAAATACATTGCTGACCGCCATATTATGTGTTTCGCCACCTGGCTTGTAATCCAGCTTTCCTCCATATGTTATGCCCGGATTAGTATAAATAAAGCAATAAATCTTTTGAGCACCTCTAACCGTGTAGATTTTCGGCTCTGTCAGCATTACCGGAAATTCGTCAATGATTTTTGTTCTTCTTTGATTTATTTTGTTTCTCTCTTCCTCTTTTTCTTTTTGTTCCCGGGTTATCCTCGCGATATTTGCAACGTGCGCTGCTGTCGCTTCTTTATAATGATCTTCCAGTGTTTTCTCTTTGGGCTTTTCTTTTCTGTACTTACCAAATTCTTCTTCCAACCGTTTGGCTTCTTTCTTCAGGTATGCAAGTTTTTCCTGAGGCGACATACCATCGGTAACATGTTTTTTTGTGGAAGAAGATGAGTTCGAACCGGAAGAATTGTTGGATTTTCCGTTTGTTGAATTTTTATTTGATGAACCGGTTGTTGTGTTTGAAGAATTGTTGCCTGATGACGTGGATTCCTTTGTTAAAACCAGCCCTGAATTATTATTGGAAGAGTTGTACAGGCGCTTGCTTCGCTCTTCTTCTTCCTTTTTCAGGCGAACTTCATTCTCAGCTTTTTCACGGAGATATTTTTTCAACTCCGAAGGTGGAGTGAAGCTAACTCCACCTATTTCCAAACCATTACCATAGATAGCGCCTTTTCCCTTTACAACTTTGATATCTTCTGCACAGGAGCCATGATCTCCGATCATTTCTTTTAGCTGTAAATATATGGCACCGGTATATCCAGGTTTTTCACCTTTAGGTTTTGCAGGAAGCATCGGAGAGCCCATATTAAAGAATTTATACGCCCCATGAACGCCTTGTATCCATCGGAAACGTACATCATTCACAGTGAAATTAAGTTCTTTAATACCGAGTTTATCGAAAGGTACAAATTCATTGTCAATGGTGAGTCCCGCTACCTCTGAATACGAAAACCAGGTGTTGAATACGATGTCACATTTGAAGCCACCCGCCAGGCCGCCGTCGGCAAATGAGTTAATCGGACTATGATGGGCGCGGAAATTTTCAATAACCAGCTCTACATCCGCTGTTTTTTTGACAGTTGCTGTTCCATTATAAAAACTATACTGTACAGGGACTTTTGCTGTTATGGAGGTGGAGTAGGGGATAGAAATATAATCCTGCGCTAAACATAACACGGAGATAAGGGTAGCCGTAAGCGATAATATTGCTTTCATTCATACGTTTTTTTGATAGAAATAAAGGTTTATCTGGAGTAATGCATAATGAATTTAGTTAATAAACCGGGAAATTAAAAGCTATTCGCTTGTTTTTTTAACGGTTTTTAGTCAGATGTGCGGTAGATGAATTGAAAATTATTCTAGTGAAGATGTGGAAAG
>DATCKB010000407.1:0-3399 GCA_036562505.1 Parasegetibacter sp.
CTGTAAAGCCGATTGAACTAACAGAACTAATTTACGCCGGATAGTCAATTTCCACCTCAGACTTTCGGCTGGGCTACATTTGTGCAGAAGAGCAGGTGTGAGTCTATTGATTACTTTTTACCCAGCGATAACCGACATAACCCATAATAGCAAGCGGGGTAAGCATCAGATAAATAATCCCGGAATTCATACCTTCTGCAGGTTTTTCTCCCAGTTGTTGTGCAGTTTTTGTGCAGATAGAACACTGAGAATACGATTCAGTGGAAACGGTAGCAAAAACCACCAGCATCAGTAACATTATTAAATTCTTTCTCATCCTCACAACATTTTTGACTATTCGCTGATAAATGAACCCAAAATTACAACAGTAAATCTTTTATCTGAAACATTCATTAATATTTAAATAATACTTATTTTACCTAAATATTTCCCGGAAGCTATGTCAGTAGATAAACCTCTGCCATAATCCGGGAAGAAATAACCAACTGTCAAGAAATATACTGCCATATATGCTGCTTTTGGGTATTGATGTAGGTACATCTTCTATTAAAATAACCGTTGCCGATGCTGAAAAACAGCAACCTGTAATATCCGTACAATACCCCGAAACAGAATATCCTATACACAGTCCGCATCCCGGCTGGGCAGAACAGGATCCCGAACTCTGGTGGGAGCAGGTTCAGGCAGCTATTAAAAAGGCAAACGCTTCCGGACTTTATAATTCAAAAGATATTGCGGCTATTGGTATCAGCTATCAGATGCATGGCCTTGTGCTGATCAACAATCTACAGCAAACCCTCCGTAAATCAATCATTTGGTGCGACAGTCGAGCAGCGGAAACCGGCGAAAAAGCTTTTGCAGAACTTGGAAGCAATTATTGTCTGACTCACCTGTTGAATTCACCGGGCAATTTCACAGCGGCCAAACTGGCCTGGGTGAAATCTTTTGAACCGGAGATTTATCAGCAGGTCCATCAGTTTATGCTTCCCGGTGACTTTATTGCCATGAAACTCACCGGTGAAGTTACTACTACACCTTCCGCTCTTTCAGAGGGAATATTCTGGGATTTTGTTAATCATAGTATTTCAGAGCCCTTACTTGAGTACTTCGGTTTTGAAAAACAGTTCTTCCCACCTGTAAAACCGGTGTTTTCTAATCATGGTTTTTTAAGAAAATCACATGCTGAAAATTTAGGTCTGAAACCCGGAATTCCAGTTACTTATAAAGCTGGAGACCAGCTCAACAATGCGCTTTCATTAAACGTTCTCCATCCCGGAGATGTAGCAGCCACTGCGGGAACATCCGGCGTCATTTATGGTGTATCCAGCACATTGAAATATGATCCTGAATCACGAGTAAACACGTTTGCTCACATTAACCACACCGTTGAGAATCCACGACTGGGAGTATTACTCTGCATTAATGGTACAGGAATTCTTAACCGTTGGGCAAAAGAAATTACTGCACCCAATGAAACTTATCATCAGCTGAATTACTTAGCTGCACAAGCTCCGCCTGGGAGTGAAGGTTTAAGAGTGCTCCCCTTCGGTAACGGAGCCGAGCGTATGCTAAATAATAAAATGGTTGGTGCGCATTATGCCAATATCGATCTCAATATCCATAATCGCACTCATTTTTTCCGGGCCTCACAGGAAGGAGTGGCATTTGCCTTCAGGTACGGACTTGACTTTATGCGTGAAAACGGGATGAATCCGAAAATCATCCGTGCTGGAAGCGCAAACATGTTTTTAAGTCCGGTTTTTACTGAGACTTTAGCCAACGTCACGGGCGTTGAAATAGAACTATATAATACCAACGGAAGTTTCGGTGCAGCCCTCGGCGCTGGAATCGGTGCAGGTATATTCAGGAAACCCGAAGATGCTTTCGGGCTGAACAAATCTCTTCAAAAAATTTCCCCTTCCTCTCTATCCAGTCGGTACGAAGAATATTATCAGGAATGGAAACAACTTCTGCTCAAACATAAAAACATGTAGCCATGACCGTTATTACAGGTAACAAAGAATTCTTTAAAGGCATCGGAGCCATCAGATATGAGGGCCCCGGGAGCGATAACCCACTTGCCTTCCGGTGGTATGATGAAAACAAGATTGTAGCCGGCAAAACCATGAAAGAACATTTCCGGTTTGCCTGCGCTTACTGGCATTCATTCTGTGGTAACGGGGCCGACCCGTTTGGCGAACCCACACATCTGTTTGAATGGGATCAAAAATCTGATCCGTACGACAGAGCAAGGGAAAAAATGGATGCTGCATTTGAGTTCATCACAAAAATGGGCTTACCTTACTATTGTTTCCACGACGTGGACCTCATCGACTATGGAAACAATCTTGCAGAAAACGAAAAAAGGCTGGAAAAAATCACTGAATATGCGAAAGAAAAACAACAGCAGTCTGGTGTACGCCTATTGTGGGGTACAGCAAATCTTTTTTCGAACAGAAAATATATGAATGGAGCCGCTACCAATCCTGATTTTCAGGTAGTCGCTCACGCAGCTGCTCAGGTGAAAACGGCTCTTGATGCCACCATTGCCCTCGACGGAGAAAACTATGTGTTCTGGGGAGGCCGGGAAGGTTATATGTCCCTCCTCAATACCGATATGAAACGGGAACTTGAACATTTTGCCCGCTTTCTTCACGCTGCAAAAGATTATGCACGGAAACAAGGGTTTAAAGGAACATTCTTCATAGAACCCAAACCCTGTGAACCCTCCAAACATCAATATGATTACGATTGCGCCACTGTAATCGGATTCCTTCGCGAATTCGATCTGATGAATGATTTCAAACTGAATATTGAAGTCAATCATGCTACACTTGCCGGACATACCTTTCAGCATGAACTTCAGGTAGCAGCTAATGCCGGATTATTGGGTAGTATAGATGCCAACCGCGGAGATTATCAAAATGGGTGGGACACTGATCAATTCCCCAATAATGTACTTGAACTCACCGAAGCGATGCTGGTAATTCTCGAAGCAGGCGGAATTACTCCCGGTGGTATAAACTTTGACGCAAAAAGACGCCGGAATTCAACTGATCCTGAAGACCTGTTCTATGCACATATCGGAGGAATGGATTGCTTTGCCCGCGCATTAATCACCGCAGATAATATCCTCCGGAATTCTGATTATAAGAAGCTCCGTCAGGAACGCTATGCGTCATTCGACAGTGGCGAAGGTAAAAAGTTCGAAGAAGGAAAACTGACTCTCGAAGATCTCCGCTCATATGCACTTGCTCACCCTGAACCGGTTTTAAAAAGCGGCAAACAGGAATTTTTTGAAAACTTGTTAAATCGTTTTATCTAATGAAGACACTTGATATTCTGGATTATATCGTATTCATCATCTATTTTCTGGTTGTTGCGTTTTATGGTATATGG
>DATCKB010000408.1:0-13562 GCA_036562505.1 Parasegetibacter sp.
TGATTACACCTATTTCAGAAAGTGCGCCGTTATGGGATGTTTTCTTAAAAATTCAATAGCCTCAAAGCTCTTTTATCGTATGTAGAAGTATTTGTCATGAATTTTCATAAAACACCTTTCCCACGCGCTGAATATGGTCAAGCAATTCCGGGTTTTTTATTTGATGAAAGAGCGATAAATCTATTTTGTATGGAAGAAGCAAATCATCCAATTCGTTCTCTATTCTGTGTAAGACGGTTAACGTTAAATTTTCGCCCATCAATGTAAGATCAATATCCGACCCTGAGCGATAGTTTCCTTTAGCGCGCGAACCATAAAGAATCGCTTTTTCTACTTCGGGATACTTCGCCAAAACTTTCCCGATGCTTGAAATCGCTTCAGATTTTAGTCCGTACATCATGGCGTTGTATCTTTTCGCTGCTGCAGGGCTTCCATTTTAGTTTTAAACCTTCTAAATTCTTCAAAATACTGATGTACGATCTTTAAGAATATGTCATCAGCCGTTTCTTCATTATAGGTATGAGAAGTTTTATTACGGCTGGCGACCATATCCATCCACACTTCACCATTTTCAATCAATCCCTGGGCAAATGCTTCTCTCGTTGCATCTCTTGATCCATAAAGATTTGAAATACCAGAATAAGTCAAAAAATCTTTCATCACGTTCCAGGCAAGTTCGTGTGTATATTCAAAGCGCTGTATCAGGCCTTCCTTAATGATGTCGTCCAAAAATGCATCCGGACTGATGGCATTCGCATCCGTAATTTGAAATTCAGTTTTTACTTTCTGAACCGCTTCCTCCAATTTTTGAAAAGCCTTCAGGTAATTGCTGAACCGTTGCTTCCACCGTATATCCAGAGTATTCATCGTTTGACTTATAAATATGTTGGCAATAATACCAGACTAAAATAAGAATTAATTTCATCACACTACATTTTACCCAAAATGAAGCGGAAAATCGTTGCCTTGTGTGCAGAATAAGAAATCATTTTGAATATGGGAACGGAAACAGGATAAGTGGCCGAAAGAGGTAGTAACCCGTCTAATACTCAGAGCGAAGTAAGAGCGTAACGCCAGTTTATATCTTAAAACAACCCCTTCTTATTACTCCACCTTCCGCCCAGGCCCAGGGCCCCGAGAAGTGTACGGGTGATAATGCTCGCGGCTGTTCTGCCCACCTGTCGGGTTGAACTTTCAAAAACTTTCTCTAAAGTAGATTTAGGTTGCCTTGCTGCACGTGCACGTTCCTTTTCCTCTGTTATTCTGCGCAGTTCTTCTTCTTTCTTTCTGGCTTCTTCCTCACTCTTCCGAACAGCCTCGTCTAATTTTGCATTTAAAATTTCGTAAGCGCTCTTGCTGTCACAGGTCTCTTCATATTTTCTCACCAGACGGGATCTTCTTACCAAATCATCAATCTCCCTGTCGCTTAATACGTCCATTCTCGACCTCGGAGAAATCAACATAGTGTGAACCAATGGTGTTGGAATTCCTTTCTCATTCAACATTGTTATCAAAGCTTCACCAATGCCCAACTCAGTCAGCAATGTTTCTGTTTTATAAAATTCACTTTCGGGGTAATTGGCAGCGGCCTGCTTTATAGTCTTACGGTCTGCAGCAGTAAATGCCCGCAATGCGTGTTGCACTTTCATTCCTAACTGACTTAAAACGCTTGCCGGAATATCCTGCGGATTCTGCGTACAGAAGAAGATTCCTACCCCTTTAGATCTGATCAGCTTTATAACCGTCTCGACCTGCTCCAATAAGGCTTCAGTAGCTTCCTGAAAAACCAAATGGGCTTCGTCAATAAATATTACCAGCTTCGGTTTGTCCATATCTCCTTCCTCTGGCAATACTGCATATAACTCCGCCAGCATCTGCAGCATAAAAGTTGAAAACAACTTAGGACGGTTTTGCATATCGGTAACCCGTAACACATTAATCATTCCTCTTCCATCGTCACTGATACGCATTAAATCATCTATATCAAATGATGGTTCGCCGAAAAATATATCAGCGCCCTGTTGCTGTAACTCTATCACCTTCCGTAAAATTGTTCCCGTACTGGTGGTTGATATTTTTCCATATTCTTTCTCCACTTCTGCCTTTCCTTCATTGCTGATATATTGCAGCATCTTTGTGAAATCCTTCAGATCCAGCAGCGGCAATTTATTATCATCACAATATTTAAATATCAGGGCTACCAGTCCTTGCTGCGTATCATTCAATCCCAGAATCTTCGACAACAGAATAGGACCAAATTCACTAACGGTTGCCCTTAACCGAACTCCCTTCTCATTGCTCAGGCTCAACAACTCAACCGGATAGGCTGTGGGTTGATAAGGTTCTCCCACCAAAGCGTAGCGTTCATTGATTTTATCGTTGGGAATACCTGGAGCCGCAATTCCGCTCAAGTCACCTTTAATGTCCATTAACAATACCGGAATACTTGCATCACTAAGAGATTCTGATATTACCTGTAAGGTTTTCGTTTTTCCTGTACCGGTAGCTCCGGCAATTAATCCATGCCGGTTCATTGTTTTTAATGGTAATCTTACCACAGATCCTTCAATCGGCTCGCCATTCAGCATGGCTGCACCCATTACCGCAGATTCACCTTTGAAGGTGTAACCCTGTCTGATTAATTCAATAAATTTATCTTTGTTCATACGCTTGAATTCGTAGGAAAGTTACCAAATAAAAGAGTATTATCTTACGCCTTATTTTTTGCTGACTAATGAAATTACGCGGACTCGTACCACGCACGCTAAGGTGGCTGAAAAAGGCTTTCCTTTTTCTGTTTTTCTTTCAACTTTTTTACATTTTCCTGCTTAAGTGGGTTGATCCGCCTATTACCATTACTCAACTTCAGATCTGGGCAAAAAGTTTCGGTAAGGATTACAGCTTTAAGCGCGACTATGTAAGCAGAAAGGAAATATCTGTGCACGCAAGGCTGGCGGTAATTGCTTCGGAAGACCAGTTGTTTGCAACACATGGCGGCTTTGACTGGAAAAGTATTAAAACGGCCATGAAAAAGAATAAGGAGGGCAAAAGAATTATGGGTGCCAGTACCATCAGTCAGCAGGTAGCAAAAAATGTATTTCTCTGGCAGGGAAGAAGCTGGTTCCGAAAGGGACTGGAAGTATATTTCACAAAAATGATTGAATGGATCTGGGGAAAGAAAAGGATCCTGGACGTTTACCTGAATGTAATTGAAATGGGAGAAGGAATAATCGGGATTGAAGCAGCAGCCCAAACATATTTTAAAAAACCGGCATCAAAACTCACCAGGAGAGAAGCAGCAGCCATTGCTGCTTGCCTGCCTAATCCTGTGAGATATAAAGTAAACCCACCTTCTGCATACGTCACTTACAGAACAAATGAAATTCTCAGACAAATGAACAATGTTGGCGGAATGGAAGAAATAATAGAAGTAATTCAGTAAATAGATTTCAAGTTTGAGGTGCCGGCACACAAAAATATGCTCACTGAATTTTCATCGAAGTTTTTTTAGTTAACTTTCCCTTGTAACAGTTCTACAATAGCCGCCTTTGCTCTTTCGAACCTCTCTTCATAACTACCTCCGATTTCAACCCACGGAACATGCTGATTCACCATATGGTCTTTGTAGATATGATAGAGTTTTTCGCGGGCAGCTAAATCAGGGTACTCACGTAACGGATCAAATTCCCAGGGAATATCTGTTTTGCATAACAAATACAGGTCGTAGGTGCGCTGTGCTATGGTTTCCAGAATCCACGGCTCGCAGGTACCATACACATATTCACTCCAAATCTTTATCACATACAGATTGGTATCAATCATTATTACATTTTGGTCGTTCTTTAACCGGGCGAAATATTTATTCTCGAGGTTTAGTTGTCCGGCAGCAATTTCCGACAGATCATTATACTGATAGGCTATACCGTTAGTCTCCAGATATTCACGTGCATATTCTTCCACCCAAACGGTGTTAAAATGTGAAGCAAGAGCCTGACACAAAGTGCTCTTTCCTGTTGATTCTGGTCCGATTACTACAATCTTCTTTAGGGCCATGTTTTTGAAAGAAAAAGCTATCCGCCTTCACACATTTTTTTGAGATTCTCTAATCCTGTTATGAATTGTTGGTTCAATTGCTTGTTTAGTGTAGGTCCGAATAATCTTGCCATGGGATAAGAAAGATTTCCGAAATTCTGCCACGTAACCTTTGTTCCTCCATCTCCCCATTCTTCAAACAACCAGTTATCGCTTGCACTTGATTTCCAGGGACGCAGAAACTGAAGGTCGAAATGAATATGTTTTTTATCAATTTGTTTCAATAATAAACTTCCCGACCCGATTCTTCTTCCCTGCCAGGTGTATTTGTGTCCGGGTGCTACAGGTTCTCCAACGATTTCAGCCTGTGCTTCCGGTTCCATCTGTTGCCAGGGATTCCATTGTTTGTAGAAATTCAGATTTCCTACTCGCTCCATCACATCAGGTACAGGTGCTTTTATGATAATTGATTGCTGCACATGATAAGATGAAGGTAACATAGCTGCTACAATCAGTACTATCACAATCAATGCACCAACAGCATAAAAGAGTATCATAAAGCTTGTTTATAATAAAACAACGGGATAAGGAATTCGGTTCTATAAAAGTAAAGAAATATGACCGGCCTGAAATCAACTCCTGCGATAACACCTGTAAAACCTCCGCTTAAACTAATTGATCCATATAAACTTTCGGGTTACTGTAAACAAAAATGCGGGCCAGCCTCTCAACCGGTCCGCATCGAAATATAAAAAATGAAAAACTACTCAGACTCTGCTACTACTTCCTTTACTTCCGGAATCATCCTTTTCATCATTCCTTCGATCCCTGCTTTAAGAGTAATCATAGAAGAAGGACAACCACTGCAGGATCCCTGCATTATCAGATTCACCACTCCATCATCATAGCTCTTAAACTGAATAGCGCCACCATCCATTTCAACGGCTGGCTTAACATAATTTTCCAGCAGTTCCTTAATTCTCTTCACTACATCGTCATCATCCGCAGCTACTGTATTTCCTTCAGTTTTAGCAGCAAGAATTTCTTCTTCATTCACCACTGGCTTACCTTCTTCCAGATATTCTTTCAGGAACTGCCGGATACTTGGTATCACATCATTCCAGTCTGTTTCCGGAGTTTTTGTCAGCGTCACAAAATTGCTGGCAATAAAAACACTCTTTATGAATGGAAAGCTAAACAGCTGTGTTGCTAGTGGTGAAGGTTTCGCACTTTCTTCATCAGGAAAATCAATACTCTTCCCCGGATACAATAACTTGTTGGCCACAAATTTCATGGTCTCAGGATTCGGGGTCATTTCGGTGTAAATACTTATCACCGGATTTCCAGTTTTAATCATATTTAGTTCGTTTAACTATGCAAAAGTAACAAAAAAAACGCCGCGCTGGTTGATTTCAGGCGGCTTCTATTTGTTAATAATTTATCCGGTTCGCAAAAGCTACACCGTACTTGTGGCTAGTGGTTACAGTCATCTTTATGGCAATGCCCGGCCTTCCGGCATAAACGATAATTCAGATAATGCGCGGTAACAATTCCGACCACAGCTATAATGAGAAACGGAAGTTCCAGCTCGTGAATAATTTGGTCGAAATGGGCCAGCTGCTTTAAAACAAGGAAACAAAAACCTGCTGTGAAAACAATCATAGGAACCCAGCTGTGGTGGTGCTTTCTGTACCCATGGAACAGAGAAACCGCTCCGATCACGAAGGCTAAACCTATCATAAATGCCTCAAACTCGTGGTTGTGTATGATTTCAATTCCAAATAACGGGAGGCTGGTTAAAAACAATGGTAATAACGCACAATGAATAGCACATGCTACTGAAGTAGCTATCCCTATCGCATCTAAATTAATTCTCATACCTTAAATTTCCTTGTATTTAAACAAAGTTATATCATTGCAACTTAGTTGCAAAAAAAAACTTTAAATTAACTGGATTCGCAAGACCATACCTTCTCTTTTCCGGTTTAATCAGGCAGGTTGACGTACCTTTGTAGTGATTTTAAATCGGGAGTCTGAATCCGGAATTTTTTGCGGTAAAATTGCCGTTGAAAAACTGGTCTGGCTCTCTAATTTACCGGATGAATCTGCCATTCAGTTCACAAACCGGTGCAAAATTTCGATGGAATGAATAAAAAACTGGCTATTTATCTTGGTTTCTTTGTATTACTCACTGCTGGATTCTTCGTCTTCATTTTCGGGGGGACCGATCGCTGGAAACCCAAACTTCCTGTAATGAACCATGTAAAATATTTCTCTTTTACATCTCAGGATGGTACTCCGGTGACTCAGGATGATGTTCTCGGAAAAGTGTATGTGGTAGAATATTTTTTCACCACTTGTAAAGGTATTTGTCCGAAAATGAATACCAATATGAAGCGGATTTACGATATCTACAAAGAAAACAGCGATTTCGCTATTCTTTCCCATACTGTTGATCCGGAAGGTGATTCAGTAGCGGTACTTAAACACTATGCTGATTCGATAGCTCCCGGTGCAAAAAACTGGTGGTTTTTAACAGGACGAAAAGATAGTCTTTATTTTGCCGCAAGGGCCAGCTATCTTCTTGATGACCCGAAAAATGAGCTGGAAGCCATCGCCGAACAATTTATTCATACTCAGTTTTTTGCGCTGGTAGACAAAGCAGGACGGGTAAGAGGTATTTACGACGGCTTGAAAGAAGACGAAATTCAGAAGCTCAAAAAAGATATAGCTTCTTTATTGAATGAGAATCCCCCGAGAGCAGCTACATCCGGCAACTTGTTTAACAGTAATCCGATGTAAGATGAAATCACAGGTTTTAAATGTACTGAAAGATAATCACCTGAATATAACAGGAAGCCGGACGACGATTCTGGAACTGTTTCTTCAGCAGGAAGGTGCCCTGTCACACGCAGATATCGAAAAGAAAATAGATGGTCAGTTCGACCGTGTCACAATCTACAGAACGCTGCAGACCTTTATGGACAAAGGTATCATACATACCATCCCTACTGCGGAAAACGCCACCCTCTATGCATTGTGTAAGGACAACTGCACCGCAGGGCATCACCACGATAATCATGTACACTTCGTTTGTGATAAATGCGGTACCACTATTTGTCTGGATAATGTAGCTGTTCCCGAAATCAGACTCCCGAGTGGTTTCACCCACAATCAGACTGATGTACTGGTGAATGGCATTTGTAAGAATTGCAAAAAATCCTAGCCTTATTCAGCAACAGCTGTTGCAAGTTTCGGAGTATTTCTTTTTAAGGAACTCTTTTTCTTCAGATGCCGTTTTGTCTTAAGCTTATTCAGCCAGATGATAGTACCCGTTACTGGTAAACTGGTCGCAATAAGACAGGTAATGAAATAAAGTATCTTAGTGAAAGTCCCGTAAACATTACCTACGTGCAGCGCTTTAATTGAAGCCGCTACTCTTTCGTTAAAAGGTTTGTCACCGAATAATTCTTTCTTTAATACATCAGCACTGTATTGATCTAAAATAACCCTGTCACCCGCTGCAGGAGCAAAGAATCCGATTTTAGTTTTGGTGACAGTCACTGTTCCAAATGAGTCAGCCGGTAATGAAATATTATAATTGCCTTTATAACTCAGCACCTTTTCTGCGGTAGCGATATATTCTGCTATGCCTGCTTTAAACGCCTCAGTTGAAACTATCTCCTGTTCGGAATTTCCGGCTATACCCTCAGGTAGCTTTGATTTTGCAGGTTTTTCCTTCGGCGCATCTGCTGGTTTATAAGTGCCGAGCGATTTCTGCAGCCCGGTTCGATACCATTGAAACGACCATTGCGGACCAGTCAATCCCATCAACAACAAAAATATAAGAGAGTAAAAAGCCAGTGTATTATGAAGATCACGATTGGTTCGTTTCCAGTTTCCTTTCATGCTAATCTTCAATCCCTGACGCCAGGTCTTTATCTTTTTCGGAAACCAGATAATCAATCCCGTTATACATCCGAGCGTAAATATAATAGTGGCCCACCCTGTAATCATACTTCCCAGCTCGCGGTTGCTGATACCTGATAAGATAGGTTTTTCAACTTTGTCTAACAGCAGCCAGCGATGCAGACTGAACATTTTCGCCATAAAATCCTTTACTTTATTAGGCTCTGTAGAATTCCCGACAATTTCGCCGGTATAAGGGTCCACCATGTAGGTTGTGCCAAATCTGCTTTTATCACCTTCCTTTTTTACTGAAAACTGATAAGTTCTTTCCTGGTCATGAAAAATCGACACCGATGTAATATTACCACCTGAAACCTCTTTTATCTTACCTACGAGAGCATCGGCGGGAATCCGCTCTTTTCCGGCAGGAACTGAAACCTTATACAAATGAGGTGCACCCCATTCAGTCAACTCTGTATTAAATACATATAGTGTGCCGCTCAGACACACCACTAATATGATGAGTCCGCTTCCCAGACCCAGCCAGAGATGAACATCGTTAAAAAATTTTCTGATTTTTTCCCATCGGGAAGGGGTTGAACCTTTTCTCATCTGTATTTTTCGTTTCAAAATAACTATTATTTATCCCACCAGACTTTCACAGTGGTTACGTCATCCGGCCCCATCTTAGACGCTTCTTCGTTGTTTGTCATGCGCTCTGTTTCCGGATACATAAAACGAAGTGGCCAAGTATCGGTCGAAGGGGCTTCCAGAGAATTGGGTATTGCCGGGTAGCCGGTCCTCCTAAACTCATTCCACGCCTCGATACTACTGATACTGTTCAACGCCAGCCATTTCTGAACAATAATACGCTCAATTTTGTTACCTCCGTTATCATAATTCACTGAATTCTGCGAATTATAGCTCGCAAATTCGTCTGCCGGCACTTCCATGTATTTGAATGAAGCTTTAATTGCTTTTTCGTAAAGATCTTTTGCACTTACACCAGTCAACCAACCTCTCTCTGCTGCTTCTGCCTGAAGAAACAAACTTTCAAAATCTCCCATTAAAACCAGAGGTTGAGCCGCACTCTTAAACAAGGCTGCGGGCTTATTACCATTTTCCTGTGGTCCTTTGAATGCCGAGGTTGCATCACGGGCATACTCCGGTGCAGTTGAAGGATTTCCAAAAAGCACTCCTTTGTATTGCCCGGCAACGGCTACATAAAGGTTTTGCAAACGTGGGTCATTTCTTTGTTGATATTGTTCGATCACAAACACAGTCGGGCGAATATTTTCGCGGTTTGCGGTGCTAGCACCGCTTGCATCGCGATAATATGACGACCAGAAGCTGTTGGGGTTAGACGAACTGTAACCAGGATTCACAAACGCATTTTCATCAGGGCCCAGAAAACCGGTTCCTTCATTTTTAATTACGTTCAGTTCAGTATTTACGAATGCGTCATTCCCTGCTTCGCTTTGTCGGAGTAATGCTCTTAATTTGATAGTATTGGCAAACTTTATCCAAAGCATTCTGTCACCTTTAAAAATCACATCATTTTTTCCCGGATCAATGGTACTTGCAGCTGATGCATTTTTTATATTTCCGATACCTTCCGTAATCAGATGAATCGCTTTTTCATACACTGTTTTTCCGTCTTCATAACGGGGAGACAATTTTTTTGTTCCCTGTAAAGCATCATCAAAGGGAATACCGTTATAAACATCAACCAAACGCAGAAAATGCCAGCCTTGCATAATCTTAGCAACACCGGCATAAAAATTCTCGTTCTTCTCTTCAGCTTCTTCCTTAATAAGCTGATAGTATAACAGGTTAGTATACCCGTTTTCCCAAATGGGGATACCATCACGCTGATGGCGGAGAGCGGGACCATTATAGGTTTTGAGATCAACAAACAATCCAACCGCCTCGTTATTGGTTCCCCAGTAGCCTCCCCAGAAGGCACCCACCTGATTGAGTTGACCGGTTTCCTGAATAGCGGTACTTACAAGTGCAGCCGGAAGTTTTGCACTGAGCGGAAGGGTTGAAGATCCGGGCTGATTCGGATTTTGATTAATATCCAGAAATTTCTCACAGGAACTAAAAACAATGAAGCAGGTTATTATAGTAAATATCGATCTAATCTTTTTCATCTTTAATCTATTTATTTCTCGAATTTTCTGACCGGAACGCATGGAACTTAATTCCGCCGGTTGTCAATCTCTGTTTTTCTTAGAAAGTCAGGTTTAAACTAAAACCCACAGTTCTGAATGGTGGCACCTGACGAAAACTCAGGTAACCATCTGTATTATTATACAAATATTCAGGATCGCCGTACTTATTATTGATATGACGAATAATAAACACATTAGTAGCAATCAAACTAAGGCTTGCTTCGCGAATGACTTTTTGTTTAGCCAGCAAAGCAGCCGGGAAAGCATAACTGAGGTTAACCTCTCTCAGCTTGAAGAAATCTGATTTAGCTGCCGTGTTACTTTGCACCTGGCCCTGCTTACTCCAGAATGCACGACCGCCTCCTGACGTTTTTAATGAAGTATTCTCTTCGTATTTACCAGGTGAAGTTTCGATTACAGAATTTGGCCATACAAACGGTTGCCTGTCGAACTCGGCAGTTCTCGGATCAGTACCGGCTTCATACATAGCAGGAACAATTTCCGAATACAGCCATCCTCCCATTCTCCAGTCGAACTGTAAGCCCAGACTAAACCCTTTGAAAGCAAATACTGAATTAATACCCATCAGATAAGGTGGAACCAATGTTCCGAGAATAGTATCATTGGGGGCGATTATCGGATCACCGGTATTGGCATCTACCACTACCCTTCCCTTGTCATCTCTTTTATAATCGCTCACTTTCAGTGACGGAAATGCATAACCGATAACACCATAAGACTGTCTGAAATTATTTCTCTCTTTTGCATCACCGTACAGTTCTTTCAGCTGATTATTAGTGTAGGTAAAGTTGAATCCAAGATTCCAGCGAACAGATTTCTTTCGAATTATATCACCATTTACGCTTGCTTCGACAATACTGTTTGTAAGTCGACCGGAATTCACACGCGCTGCTGCATATCCGGTTGCCCTTGAAGTATTCGCATCCAATATCTGTCCTTTCGAATCAGAATAAATATAGCTTCCTTCGAAATTCAGCCGGTTGTTAAATAATCCTAACTGAACTCCTAATTCATAAGAACTTACGAATTCGGGTTCGATATCGGGGTTGGGATTGGTAGTGCCAGGTAAGAAACCAACTATATCACCAAAGGGAAATCCGTTGGTTTGAGTGTATGTATTATCAAGCTGATAGGGAGCCAGAGTAACGTTCCCGGTTTTGTTCCAGGAAACAAAGAGCTTTCCGAAATTAAGTGCTGGTATATTTCTGATTGTTTCTATCGCATCACTGAACACAAATGAAAGTCCAACTCCCGGATAGAAATAAGACCTGTTCTGTTTACTTAATACCGATACTCTGTCGTTACGCCCGGTCAGCGTTAAAAACAGGTAATCATTATATCCTGCAGTAAATTCCCCGTAAGTTGCCAGAGAACCATATTGAGTTAAACCAACAGAACCTGCAAGGTTTCCGGTTCTGCTTCCAATATTTATCACATCGGGATATAGCAGTTGTCCGCTTCCGTTACTATTCGTCACTCCTACACTGGTGGTTTTTTTATCATCCAAACGAATATTCTGACCAATCAACAGTCCGGTACTGAACTTTCCGAAATCTTTGTTGAAACTTAAAATCAGATCACTGTTAATCCGCTGGTAGTGGTTGGTTCCGTCTGTTACTGTTCCCGGCACATTACGTGTTCCCGGCGCTGCAAATTTCCTGGTAGCAGAACGGGTATCTTCATTGATAGTGAATAATCCCGCACGATAAACGGCTTTCATCCAGGGCGCAAACTGATAGCTCAACTCTATTTTTCCGTTGAGCGTTTGTTGCTTGCTGTCATCCCTCACATTATCAATAAGGAAGTAAGGGTTGCGGAGCCAGCTTCCCTGGGGAGTAAAATAATTAAGCGGGTTGCCTGGTGAAAGCGGATTTTCCCAATCTTTCACCATATCAAAATCGAAATTGGCAGGATAACGATAAGCACCTATCCATGGACCATCAGGTGTAGTACTTTTTTTATTATAAACATAATTGATACTGTAAGATGTTTTCAGATTGCCGAATTTTCGGCTGCCGTTGAAACGGAAACCGGTTCTGCTGTTCACGTCCTTTGGAATAATTCCGCTTACATTAACATGCTGAGCTGAAAGGTAAAAAGTACTGTTTTCATCTCCGCCAGAAAAAGATATATCATTCTGAACATTTACTCCGGTCTGAAAAAGATTCAGACGGTTATCCTTAGACGGTGCAGCATATAATAATTGAGGTTGAGTACCGTCGGGTAAGGGCAAACCAAAATCCTTCATGGTATTATCAAATGCTGGTCCCCATGATTCGTACTGCACAGGATCGTAAACCCCATTGGTTCCCTGTCCGAATTTTTTCTGAGCGGGTGGTAACAGATATACCTGAGAAAAAGTAGTGGTGTTGCTCACCTTGATTACACTTTTTCCTTTTTTACCATGTCGTGTGGTAATCATCAATGCTCCGTTCACACCTTCCGAACCATAGAGTGCAGCGGCGTTAGCTCCTTTCAATACGGTTATGTCTTCGATATCATTCGGATTCAACCGGCTGATATCCGGTACGGGCATCCCGTCCACTACGTAGATTGGTTCATTTGCCCCCCTTCCGTCAATACCGGAAGTTCTTTGCAGGGAACGATTGCCGCGCAGAACAATTCTGATCTGGGGGTCCACTTTTGAATCGTACATATTGATACGGAGTCCGGCTACCTTACTGGTCAATCCGAAAACGGGATTGATCGTTCTACCCATATTCAGTTGTTCGTTGTTAACAATCTGCGCACCACCCCCCAGCTCCCGTGCTGCTCTTTTTATACCAAGTGCACCCGTAATCACCACTTCTTCCAGCTGACTGTTATCAGGCATAAGTTCTATGTTGACAGAAGCCTCACCTGTTGAAACCTTATACTCTTCCGTAGAATAACCGATATGCGAAAACTCCAGCACATCACCGGCCTTTGCCTTGATTGTAAAGTAGCCGTTGTTGTTGGTGAACGTTGCTTTATTACTTCCCTTCACCACAATACTGACACCCGGCAGATACATTCCTGTTTTATGTTCCGTAATTCTTCCCTTAACTTCCAGTTCTTGTGCTATTAGCTGATTGCCAACAAGCAACATCAAAATCAACGCCCAATTTTTCCACATATAGATAGATTTGAGAATATTTAATTAGTACGACCGCAAAATTCGGAACAATGGGTGGCGTAAAAGGGAAAAATCACAACGTAAAACGGAAAAAATGCTTCATAATCAACTATTTAGACTTAGTTTTTCCAGAATTCGTAAAGAAATATTCCCAAACCCGTAAACATGTAATTATTGTGAAACATTATATTGCCCGACCGATGAATCAGGTTAGTGAATCAGAAATCGTCCCACATATATTAGACAGACCTCCGGCAGGATCAGGATCAGAAAGCAATATAATAGAAGCATCCGATTTGGGTTATCTCTAC
>DATCKB010000409.1:0-4929 GCA_036562505.1 Parasegetibacter sp.
GCATATAACGATGTTTTATTCCGGAGAAATCAAAAAGTAAAACTGAAAAAAGACAATATCATCTTTGAAGCGGTGATAACCGGTGTTAACGAACACGGCCAGCTCTGTACATCCGGACCTGTTGTTCAGGCGTTTAATTTCGGGGAACTCACCTGGATATTATAATTCTACCTTGTAAACCAATTCTACCTTGTAAACCGAAAGTCGCGGACTGTTACATTTCCCGCTTCATCCTCGATACTTACGCGAAGCACATGATTTCCCTTAGGACATTTTTCATCAAATTCATAGATGAAATTCTTACCCTTATCATTGGTAAATCTGAGCCATTGCCCCGGCTGGCTATCCTGATGCGGATTCAATTCAGCCCGGAAATTTTTATACTGCCCCATATTATCGCTCGCCTGGAAAACAATTCTTTTTACGGCAGACAGGTTTGCGCCATCCTTGAATCCAACCGGTATAATGACTGGTGGTGTGGTGTCAACAACCAGTTGAAAAGTACCAAAATCACGAAAACGAGCCATGGCCCATTCTCCCTGCCACTCAACTTTTGCCACTTGTTTTTTTGTACCTGCAAAACGTTGCATTACTACCTTCCCTTTCAATTCTTCAGGTAAATCCACAAGGGGTTTTATCCTGACTGAAAAATATTCCTGAAGTGGAATAGTGGTAGATCCTATTGTATGGGCAGCTGAAACTACATTGTTTACCTTAACATCTTTTCTTGAATGTGCAATTCGGACGGAGTCATACAAACATTTCTCACCAATAAAAAATTCCAGATCCTGTGATTCATAAACATCGAGCATGAATGGATAGAACATTTTACCGGCTATCACACTGCTCGTTTTTGTTACAGCTTTATATTGCACTTTTGTTTTAACTATCGCGGTGTTATTATGCGCGTCTTTTACCTCAATCCGGATCTCATGAACTTTCCCATCACTTATGTCTAATATACCATTCCCTTCAAACGGATAATAAATGCTGTTAACATATCCCGGTAATTCAGACAGATGCTGAAGCCAGGGCCCTCCTGAAGCACGGGTTTTATAATCAACATGCGCGTTCAGATACCGGGTTTCTTCATAGCCGATTTTATCCATCCGGAAGCCGATTTGAGGGAGATTATTCTGAAATAAAACCGCCTGGTAAATACCATTCTGGTTTGAAGACCCCGAATGAGTATCATATGCAGAAATCGCAAAGCTGATCCGGCTTGAGTTCACTGTTAATACCGCAGGAGTGGTGGAGTAGGTATTCCCTGATCTCCTGAGGGCAATAATGGTAGGATTCTGCTCATACACACTTCTGTTTCTATCGTAAACAGATAACCGAAGCAGAACCGGAGCAACTTTATCCGGAATAGGTAATCCGAAAAGCATTGGATTAATACATCTGTCTGTAGCCGTTTCCCTTATTTCAAAATGCACGTGAGGTCCCTGAGAGCCACCTGTGTTCCCACTGAAAGCAATGAACTGGCCTTTTTTTACCGGAAACATGCCGGCTGGTATATCAAGGTAAACGGCCCATGATTCTTTGAGGTACTGTTGTTCCTTTACATAGGTTTCGAGTTCAGGATAAAAATCGTTCAGATGTGCATATAACGTTGTAAGTCCATTTGGATGGTTGATATATATTGCCCTTCCAAACCCTCCCGGTTCAATTTTCACTCTGGCCACATAACCTTCTGCAGCTGCGTAAACCCGCAGATTTTCTCTTTGTTCGGTACGGAAATCTATGCCCATATGAAAATGGTTGGTTCTCAGCTCACCAAAGTTGCCGCTCAGGCTGATAGGTATGGAAAGCGGATTTCTGAAATAACCTTCTGGTACTTCAACCGGCGGAAAATGCTGGGCCATCACAGCTGAAGAATTTCCGACCAAAAACGTAAAAAATGCGGCAAAAAATACTCTGCACAAATGAATCATAACTACCCATTTTGGATCAGGCAAAGTTAAGATTACCTGAATCAGTTTCTTATCATATAAAAACATCAATATGAAGCTTTTGTTAACAAAAAATAAATTTTAACAGCATACAGCGTTTGGCACGATATTTCTGTCATAATAATATAGCGTACTTAATGAAAATATAAACTTATAGAAGATGAGAGGAATTAAAGCAAGACTCACGGTTTTACTGACAGCAGTGATAGGATTTTTCGCAGCACGTTTTGGTAGCAGCGAAGCTAAACTTCGTTATGCAGACAAAGTAAAAAATGATGTGGAAGAACTTCGCAGAAAAGCACTGCCGGGAATCGGTGAATTTGAGGTAATGCTGGATGACTACGAACTGGAAGCCTTCCACAACTAGGCCAGTTGATTCATCCTCAGCGGGTTCTCTCCGAATCCGACAGCTTTGTACGCCCTGATTTATCCTCTGTACGATTTTCGCTCCCATCTATTTCCCGATTCGGTATCAGAATTTCTTCAAAACTTAGTCAAATTTATTGCCGAAATTTCTTTTTGGCATCGTACCTTTGCGCGATTTATCTAGAATTTAAAATGTCCTGAAAATTATCCTTCAGGCTTCCAACCTACATATTAAACGATGCCAAAAGACGCTTCAATCAAATCAGTTCTCATCATTGGTTCGGGTCCCATTATTATCGGTCAGGCGTGCGAATTCGACTATTCCGGTACTCAGGCCGCAAGAAGTTTGCGCGAAGAAGGGATAAAAGTAATCCTTATCAATAGCAACCCGGCTACCATCATGACAGACCCGATGATGGCCGATAAGGTTTATCTGTTGCCGCTCACCGTCGAAAGTCTGGAACAGATACTTGAAGAAAATCAGATCGACGCGGTTCTGCCGACAATGGGCGGCCAAACTGCATTGAATCTGGCGAAAGAAGCAGAAGAACTTGGAATCTGGGAAAAATATAATGTAAAACTGATTGGAGTAGATATCAAAGCGATTGATAAAGCGGAGGACAGAGAGAAATTCAGGCAATGGATGATTGAACTCGGAGTTCCCGTGGCAACTGCCCGAACTGCTAATTCCTACCTGGAAGGAAAAGAATATGCTCAGGAAATCGGTTTCCCGTTGGTAATCCGCCCTTCTTTCACGCTCGGCGGTACAGGTGGCGGATTTGTTCATAGTAAAGAGGACCTGGATGATGCACTGAACCGCGGATTACAGGCATCGCCAATCCATGAAGTACTGGTTGAAAAAGCTGTATTAGGATGGAAAGAGTTTGAACTGGAACTACTCAGAGATGCAAATGATAATGTCGTAATTATCTGTACAGTTGAGAACTTCGACCCAATGGGCGTGCATACAGGTGATTCCATTACCGTTGCACCGGCTATGACCCTCAGTGATTCAGCATTTCAGCTGATGAGAAATACCGCTATAAAAATGATGCGCGACCTGGGGAACTTTGCCGGTGGCTGTAACGTTCAGTTTGCTCTTAATCCCGACACAGAAGAAATTATTGCTATCGAAATTAACCCGAGGGTTAGCCGCTCTTCTGCACTCGCTTCAAAAGCTACGGGTTACCCCATCGCAAAAATTGCTGCGAAACTCGCGATCGGTTACAACCTGGATGAACTGGAAAATCAGATTACAAAAAATACATCAGCATATTTTGAACCAGCTCTCGACTACGTTATCGTAAAAGTACCTCGCTGGAACTTCGATAAGTTTAAAGGAGCAGACGATACACTCGGACTGCAAATGAAGAGTGTGGGAGAAGTAATGGCAATAGGAAGAAGTTTCACTGAAGCTATTCAAAAAGCCTGTCAGAGTCTGGAGAACAATGCAGTCGGACTTGGCTATTACGGCAAAAACCAGATGCATGCTGAGGAATTAATTGAATACATCAAGACTCCGAAATGGGACAGAATCTTCCGTATTAAAGACGCTCTCATGATGGGAGTAAGTGTAAATACCATCGCTAAAGCAACTCTGATCGACCGTTGGTTTATTTACGAAATACAGAAGATTTGCAACATCGAAAAAGAAATTGCGAAATATAAACTCGATACCCTGCCTCTCGATCTGCTCCAAGAAGCTAAAAGAAATGGATTCAGTGATGAACAGATTAGCAGAATCATGCAGGATGGTTCAGAAGATGAAGTTTATGAAAAAAGAAAAGCAGCCGATATTCGCAGAGTTTTCAAAATGGTAGATACATGCTCTGCTGAATTTGAAGCTAAAACCCCCTACTTCTATTCAACCTTCGAAAAAGGAAACGCAAACGAAAGTAAGGTTACCGACAAAAAGAAAATTATTGTTCTTGGTTCAGGTCCTAACCGTATAGGTCAGGGTATTGAATTCGACTATTGCTGCGTTCACGGACTGATGGCAATCAGAGAATGCGGCTACGAATCGATTATGGTTAACTGTAACCCCGAGACTGTATCAACCGACTTTGATATCGCCGATAAACTTTACTTTGAACCGGTTTACTGGGAACATCTCTGGGAAATCATTGAGCACGAAAAACCTGAAGGTGTTATTGTTCAGTTAGGCGGACAAACCGCATTGAAATTAGCAGAAAGACTTCACCAGAAAGGTATAAAAATCATAGGTACTTCATTCGACAATATGGATATTGCCGAAGACCGGGGAAGATTCAGCGATATGCTGAAGGAACTCGATATACCCTACCCGCAGTACGGTACAGCCTATGATGTTGATGAAGCTATTGAAGTAGCAAACAGAGTGGGATATCCGGTACTTGTTCGTCCTTCTTACGTGTTAGGCGGACAAAGAATGAGAATTGTGATTAATGATGAAGAAGTGGAAAAAGCAGTAGTAAGCCTGCTTAAGCATATTCCCGGAAACAAAATTCTGATTGACCATTTCCTCGACCGTTGTCAGGAAGCCGAGGTTGATGCCATCTTTGATGGCGAGAATTTCCACGTGATGGGAGTAATGGAACATATTGAACCGGCAGGTATCCACTCAGGCGATAGT
>DATCKB010000411.1:0-2359 GCA_036562505.1 Parasegetibacter sp.
CTTTCATATCGGGGCCGGCTATCCATTCTTCTGCACCGGAATTCAGCGTGATTTTTAACAATCCCATCTTACCTGCCGCTGTTCTTACAGATGAAATTACATAATCATCATTACCATAAAACTTCGGGTAGGTATAAACGAAATTTTGTGTATTGGGAAGTTCTTTTATAAGGTTGCCCGTTTTAGCATCAAGAATATGAAGGTTGTTTTTTCCGGACGGTGATTGATTTACCGCTACTATGGAATTTCCATCCTCAGAGATATCAGGAGAAAAATACTTTGATCTGGAACTAACGGTAGTCCGGCTTCCTGATGAAATGTCAAGAATACAGATATTACTGAAGTCATGCCAGGCCCATCTTGCAGATGGGGTGTAACTGGTGTAAATAATTTTCCCGTTTTTGAATGAATAATAATCATCTAAGCTGATATCTTTAATCGCTATCTTCTTTTCAATACCCTGATGAATGATATACCAGGCGGGAATCGAGCGATAACTCTTCTTCAAAACTAAAACTGAATCAATTCCGCAGGGGTAAGGGAAAAGATAGTCAGTAACAAATTTTTCAGCCTTTGCAGGTTGAGCTGACAGACCTGATACATTTTGTGATGAATCTTTTTGCAACATCTCGTTTTGCAACATTTCTTTCCGGAAATATTCCAAAGCTTCGTTTACAAATGTCCGATAGTTTTGTCCGCTTTGCTTTTTGAAGGCAGACTGAAACGGATAGATCGGGTATTTAAACGCTGCGGCATCTTCTGTAACCCGGTTCCAGAATTTGTCTCCGAATTTAGTGCGGCCATAACTTACCAGCAGGTACCCTAAAGCATAGTGGTCGGGAACGAAGTGTTTGTATGAACCGTTTCTTAATTTCATAAAAGAGTAATTACGCCCTTCCTTCCACAGGCTCCGAAAGTCGTTAAAGAAAAACGGCAGGTTGCCTCTTCCCTGTCTGCTATACCTTGTTTCGAAGAAAACAGCATCTCCTTCGAAGAACCAGTCGGGCACTGAGGCACTGTTCAACAATGCCTGCCCTTCTTCGCCTAAAAATATCCGGGCAAAAGACGACAATCCGCGGTTAAACTGATTAAATTGCTGAACATGTCTGAATTCGTGAAGCGTCAGGGTTTGATGCCAGGGGATACTTCCGAGTTCAAAGCTGTTCTGGCGCGGAGAGATATAAAATTCGCTTCTGAAAGGTGCTAGTCCAACGTACCCGTTGGATTGCAGGGTCTGGTTCTGTAAAACGATGTTGATTTTCTTCTTTTTTCCTGAATCGATTGCGTTTGGCAGGACAGAAAGGAATTGAGTTAATGAGGCAATGTCATTTGCCAGGCTATCGAGGCCTGCCGGGAAGATAATTCTCGCAGCATCTGAATTCACCTGCTTCCATTTTAGGGAGGGCGGATGTCCGCCGAATCTCTGTGCTTGCGTAATAAGAGGAAACAGAAGTGATAGAAAAAAGGTGAATTTTATGCAGCTATGGCTCATAATATTAGTTTGACCGCTATGTTTTAATTGGAGGGAAATATACATAAAAATGAAGCTTTTAAAAAGGATATAACTCATTTAAACCTAATTTGTATCTTCGCTTTATAAGTAACCAAAGCAAACTGCAGACTGCCTGCATACAACTCGAAAACCTTATGTTAATGCAGCCAATAGTTGTGAAAAGAGCCACATTGGAGTCCATACCCGATATCCAGGCTGTTGCGAGACAGGTTTGGCCTGTAACCTATGGTAATGTTATCTCCGGCGACCAGCTGAATTATATGCTGGACAAATTTTACAGCACCGAATCATTAACCAGGCAAATGACCGAGGAAGGTCAGCAATTTATAATGGCGACGGAGTTCGACATGGTGCTGGGTTTCGCATCTTACAGTCATCTCGGCGACGGTATTTACAAACTGCACAAGTTATATGTATTCACGTATCAACAGGGTAAGAATGTCGGGCGTCGTCTCCTGAGATATGTGGTTGAAGATATCCGGACCAGAAATGCGAAGCGGCTTATTCTGAATGTAAACCGATATAACAGAGCCAAGCTGTTTTATGAGCGTCTGGGATTTGAAGTTTTAGAAGAGGTGGATATACCCATCGGAAACGGATATTATATGAACGATTTTGTGATGGGGAAAGAGTTGTAGCTACTGCATCAGTCCTCTCTCATGGCTGCCTTATTCATTCACCCATGGCTGCCTTTTTCATTTTTGTCGCCTGTTCTTCGCCCAGGTATTTGTCGATCATGTTATGAATCAGATAAATCACCGGGGTCATAATTACAGCTACAATAAACTTGTAAATGTAGTTCACTACCCCAACCGCGATAAACAGATTGAAAGGCCAGACGAAATC
>DATCKB010000418.1:0-3114 GCA_036562505.1 Parasegetibacter sp.
GATCAATCCACTCCGATTTTTCGTTTCAGTTCACGAATTTCCGTAGTCAGCATTTTGAGATAGCTGATAATATCGGTTATACCCATATTATCCAGGAGGTGATCGTCTTCGTCTAAAACCGAGATAGCATTATTCAACCCATATCTAACGGGGGCAGGATTCCCCTTTGAGTTAGCGGTGCGGCTAAGGTCCTTTTTCAGCAGATCATCCAACGATACTCCAAAAAAATTGGAAATATTAATGAGTCCGTTTACCGAAGGCTCTGAAATACCATTTTCATAGTTCGACCAGGTGGTGCGACTTACACCTACGCGGGACTGCATCTCTTCTTGTCTGAGTTTCAATTGTTTACGTAGGTAAGCTAGATTTTTGGATAAAAGGCTCATATAATTACTTAAATTTTTTTGGAAAAAAGCGAAAAAATATTTGTAATTGTCAAAAATTATGGATTAATTTTGTGTTACCAGTTTCAGATAAATTTCCATTTTCTGCTCAATAAGCATCTCCGCTTCCAAGTTAAACAGAAAAGCTGAAATACTTCGGGTGCAGTCAAAGAAGTTTATTGGCTGGGTGATTTTAATCCCATTATTCACTTATTTAAACCGTTATTTTATGTTTTTTCCCCCTGATTATCCTGTAGAATTACAGAATGTGATTATCACACTTTCCGAATCGGAACGAGAGAATCCTGAGTTGGCTATAGCTGATTTTTTTGACAATTTTCATCTGCGTGAGGGTCAGAATATGATTTGGTGTATGCTGGTAGCTGCGGCGAGTTCTGATACCGGAGCTTTTGATTCGGGGATTGAAAGAAACAATTTGATGTTCTTTTACGAGCGTCTGGTTAAGTTGGTGGAAGCTGCTTATATCATTCACAATCGCAGTGATTTTCGCGGTGAGCCGGTAAAACCACTTCGCAAAGATGAGGATGTTGAACTTCGGGAGCTTTTGTCGAATCAGCAGCAGGTATCCGTACCCGGTGATTTGCATCTATCAGGAGAGAGTTTTGAAGCCTAGGGTGAAGTGCTTTTTTTTGTCTGTGAATGCTAAATATTTTAGTATATTTGAGCTAATGTATTTAGCATTCATTTTAACAGCTTCAGGAGAGCTTTCATTTTCATGTCCGAGTATTTAAAGGGGAGGGGTGCGCAGTTTAATCCGGCTAACAAGTATCTGGCGAATCAGCAGGTGAAGGAGCATGTAGAGGGGATTGATGAATGGGAGCTGATGAATTCAACTACAATTTATCTGGAAGAGAATGCGAAAGCCCTGGTGAACAAGGTTGATAGTCCGGATGTAGGGATGATGTACAGTATGAATCCCTATCAGGGCTGTGAGCATGGGTGTATTTATTGTTATGCGCGGAATACTCATGAGTATTGGGGATATAGTGCCGGAGTAGATTTCGAGCAAAAGATTATTGTTAAAAAGAACGCTCCTGAACTCTTAAGAAAGCAGCTTATGCATCCCCGCTGGGAGGCGGTGCCGATTGGTTTAAGCGGGAATACGGATTGTTATCAGCCGGCAGAGTGGAAGTTTGGAATAACAAGAAAGCTGTTAGAAGTGTGTAATGAGTTTAATCAGCCGGTGGGTATAATTACTAAGAATGCGGTGATATTGCGTGATAAGGATATTCTTCGGGAGATGGCGGCAAAGAATCTGGTTTCGGTGTTATTGTCGGTTACAACGATGGATGAGAGTTTGCGTCGGGCAATGGAGCCGCGGACAACTACTGCGAATCAGCGATTCAGAGTAATCAGGGAATTGAATGAGATAGGTGTGCGTGCGGGGGTGATGCTTGGGCCGATGATACCTGGATTGAATGATCATGAGATGCATAATATTATGAAGACAGCGAGTGAAGCGGGTGCCAGTTTTTCTGCGTATACATTTATTCGATTGAATGGGTCTGTGAAATTGATTTTTCATGATTGGTTGTATAAGAACTTTCCTGACCGGGCGGATAAGGTTTGGCATTTGATAGAGGACGGGCATGGAGGGAAGGTCAGTGACAGCAGGTTTGGAGTAAGAATGCGGGGTGATGGTCCGATGGCGGAAATAATCAGGCAGCAATTCAGGAAGTATGCGGCTCTTTATCGTCTCGACGACCAGCGCTGGTCGCTCGACTCATCACAATTCAGGCGCCCCGGAGAGCAGTTGAAACTGTTTTAGGAGGGGGTTGTTTTCAGTAAAAAATACCACAAATCCAGACAAACTATCCTTCGGTCATCCTTTCTGAATCCTTCGTAACTTGGTTTAATATCCTTTTCGCACCGGATCGGTAAATAGTGCCACTCGTTGGTTATAAGAATTCTTTAGTTTTTTTTCTTTTTTTTCAAAATTCTCACTTACTTTACATTAACCTTTAACCTAATATGAAAAAGCATTTACCTGTCCTGGAATTCCCGAGCCTGAATGCTTTATTCTTTAAAACCTGTTTATGGAAATAAGCATCTGTGCTACTTTTTATAGCGGAAAAGGCCATCTCAATATTATTATACTCCATTCTGATTACAAACCCCAGCGGTATGAATCTTCAGGTTGCTATATCTTTTCACTCGAACCGGGAGAATGGGAGGCTTCGCTGCAGGGCGTTGCGCCGCAGGGTGGCGTACTTGTTGAAGTTTTCGACGCACGAGAGCATCTGATTGGGAGCAAAAAAATCAGCAAAGAAGGAACCTTTAACCGGTTTCTGAAGTTTAAAGTCCCGGTTTCAGAAATCTAAAGTTTCCGAAGCCTGGCGTGTTCTGAGATTAACGTTTCAGGATTTATCGCGTACAAACTTCAAACCCGGCATAAGGTGGAACCTCCTGACCTGATTGAAATTTCACCCTTTCAATCTTATGCCTAATGCAAAAATTAGTTTTCGCGGCTTTATTTCTCTCCCTCATCGCGCAGAACACCGCAACAGCACAAAACATGAAAAAGTCGGTCAGAGATGCGGCCGACCTGAAATCCGGCAAAAGCCAGGATGTGCTGATTAGTTTTTTTCAACTGGGACTTGACGACTTAACCGGTAGCGAAAAGACCTTTAAATTTCAATCGTCCTTATTCGCCCTAAAAGCCAAAACCGATAGCACCATTTTTATCGATACCAATTACCTCCGGCAACGC
>DATCKB010000250.1:0-7515 GCA_036562505.1 Parasegetibacter sp.
GTTGTCATTTGTGCGCGCGACGAAGCTGCAAATCTAACGAAAAATTTACCCGGAGTTCTGGTACAGGAGTATAACAGCACCCGCGAAGTTATTGTAGTCAACGATAATTCTTCCGATGAATCAAAATACCTGTTAGACGAATTAAAACGGACTTTTAAACAACTTAATGCGGTTGAACTATATCAGGAGGCCAAACTCATCCCCGGAAAAAAATATCCGCTTTCAATAGGAATCAAGGAAGCCCGGCACGAAGTATTGCTTTTAACAGATGCCGACTGCGTACCAGCCAGTGAGAAATGGATGGAACTGATGCAGGACGGCTATTACGAGGGAACCGAAATTGTTCTGGGTTATGGGGCCTATCATAAGAAAAAAGGATTGCTTAATAAACTGATTCGTTTTGAAACCTTCCATACTGCCCTTCAGTACCTCTCCTACGCCCTGGCCGGGATGCCGTATATGGGAGTGGGAAGAAACCTTTCCTATAAAAAAGGACTTTTCTTTACAAACAAAGGGTTTTCCTCTATCAATAATATTCCCGGAGGAGACGACGACTTGTTTATAAACAAGGTAGCCAATAAACGGAATACACGTATAGTTATTGATCAGGGTGCTTTTACCCTCTCGGAACCCAAGAAAAAGTGGAAAGACTGGTTGAGGCAAAAGACGCGCCACTACAGCACTTCCAGATATTATAAACCTAAACACAAGTTCTTTCTCGGACTGTATTCGATCAGTCAGTTTCTCTTTTACCCGCTTTTTGTGGCGAGTTTACTTGTGTTCGATTGGCAAATTGTACTCGGTGTATTTCTTTTCAAAACCCTGATCCAATCGGTGATATATTATAAGGCCATGAAGAAACTCAACGAAGCCGATCTGTTTCCCTGGTTCATTATCTTTGATATCTGGATGTTTTTCTATTATATCATTTTCACTCCCGCCCTGTATAAAAAGACCAGTGATAAGTGGTAAACAACATGCAAGTACTATTAGATTATTTCGACGACTTTACGGAAACGCAACTCAGGCAGTTTGAAGCGTTAGACGGACTGTACAAAGACTGGAACAGTAAGATTAATGTAATATCCAGAAAAGATATTGACGGACTTTACGAAAAGCATGTTCTGCATTCTTTGAGCATTGCGGCAGTTGTGGAGTTCAAACCCGGAACAACTGTAATTGATATTGGCACAGGCGGTGGTTTTCCCGGAATTCCTCTGGCTATCTTCTTCCCCGAAACAACCTTCCATCTGGTCGATAGTATTAATAAGAAACTGAAAGTAGTTCAGGATGTTGCTGACGTAATCGGATTGAAAAACGTAACAGTGCAACATACCAGAGCTGAAGAAATAAAAGGAAGGAATTTCGACTTTGCAGTTTCCCGCGCCGTAGCACCATTAAAAGATCTATGGAGATGGAGCTCCCCCCTGATTAAAAGAGGTGCAGATTCGGAAATCCAAAACGGACTTATTTGTTTAAAAGGAGGCGACCTCCATCAGGAGATCGCCGAAAGCGGTTGCCGGCCAAAAATGGTACATCTGTATGACCTCTTCCCGCGGGAATATTTTCTGGAAAAATTTCTTCTGCACGTGGCGAAATAAGTCTGGCGGCTACCATAAGTCTGGCAGCTACCATTTAATATCCAACACATTATTATTTCGGTCCACATCCGCCATCCTCCAGCTGGGATCAATCTCAACTTTTACTACTTCTGTTAAACGTTTCGAAAGACGAAGTGAATAAGTAGGATGTGTCCATTGCCACGCATCATGTGTAACTCGCTGAACGGCGGGATTTTCATTTGGCTTCTCACCAAACATCAGTCCCAGCGGTATATAATGTAATTCTTTTGTACCGTCTTTATAGGTAATCTCAACATCAATAGGCATCGGCATCGGGTTTATACGTCTTAACCGGATCAAAGCGTTACCACCCTGTTCCCAGAGACTATCAATTCCGTAGTTGATTGTTTTAGTGGTGTTCACGAAATACTGCAGATACCAGCCGAGCTGTAGGCCACTGACTTTTTCTGCTACCCGGATAAAGTCATTTGGTGTGGGATGCTTGAATCTCCATTGACGGTAGTATTCAAGAAGGGTTTTCTTCAGATTACTTTCACCCATAATGTACTCCAGCTGACTTACAAAAACGGTTCCTTTAGAATACGACGCTATACTATATGCGAAATTGGTATTGTAATGATCCGCATGAGTTGTAAGTGGCTCTTCCAGTCCGGATTTAACCAGTGCGAAATAATTATTGTATGCGCCGGCATGGTATAGAGGAAGTTGCTGGTTTTCTGCAACATTGTCATTTCTGGGCCCTGTACCCACGGAGCCTTTCTGTGCTTTTTCCTTAGTAAGCTCCTGATAATATGCAGATACCAGGTTCTCTGCATAACTGGTAAATCCTTCATCCATCCATGGGTGGAGCGTTTCATTGGTAGCCAGCATCATCTGGTACCAGGAGTGCATCCATTCATGTATAACTGTTCCCAGACCTGGTCCTTTTAACAGGGTAGCCATAGGATACTCCATTCCTCCATCACCGCCTTGTATAAACGAATATTGTTTATAGGGATATTCACCGAAATTCTCTTCAATAAATGGCAGGATCTGCTCGGCTACTTCAGCAATTTTTTCCCATTGTGCATCGGAAGGAGTGCCGGTGGGTTTATACAGCACAAACAGACTGGGCCCGTTTTTGACATCTCTTCTGACCAGCTTGAATGTAGGATCAGCCGCCCAGACAAAGTCGTGGACATTCGGAGCATGGAAATTCCATGTTAAAGTTTTACCCTGCGGACGGTTCACTTTGGCTCCGGGATTTTCATAACCATAACCAATTTGCTGAGCATTGGTGAGATATCCGGTGCCGCCAATTATATAATCCCTGTCGATGGTAATTCTTACATTAAAATCACCCCAAACCCCATGGAATTCGCGGGCTATATAAGGATGAGCATGCCATCCTTCATGATCGTATTCTGCCATTTTAGGATACCATTGTGCCATGCTGTAACGAACACCTTCGGCATTATCACGTCCGCTTCGTCTGATCTGAACCGGTACCTGAGCCTCGAAATCCATTTCGAATACAGCCCTGGCACCCGGACGAATAGGTTGATCGAGCACTACTTCCAGAATAGTTTCATGAACCTTATATTGTTGCTTGCGGCCATCCATAGTTAATGAATGCACGCGCTGATAACCTATTTCATCTTCTTTAAGTTTAGAAATCCGATCACGCACACGCGCGTCCCAGTCCGGCCGCCCGTTAATCACTCTCTTTCCGAGTTCCTGGCTTCGAACATCCATCATGCTGTTCGGCTGAAATGCGTTCCAGTATAAATGATAAAAAACTTTACGTAATGTATCGGGAGAATTATTCCAGTATTCTAACCTTTGTTTGCCGGTGAATTTGTTGGTGGTTACATCCATCTGGATGTCCATATCATATTTCACTTTTTGCTGCCAACGGTTTGCCTGCGCATGAAGAGATATCGAAGCAACCAAAGCTGCGAACAGAAATAAGAAAGAACGATTTAACATAACGGGGTTTAGTTTTGTATCTGAATATCTAAAGTAATTCCGTGAATTTACAAAGTAATATTGTCTTTCAATAACCGTCCGTCTCTGTCAAACAACAGATTCTTCTTCTGCAGTTCACTTTTCACTACGTGCAGCCTGAAATTCAGCTGGTTTCCGGGCAAATAGATTTTGTAAGCAGAACGCAACTCCCAGTCGGTATATTTACTCTTATCAAGTCCTTCCAGCACTTCATCGGGAATATCTGTTTCGTTGATAGCCATCTCTGTACTTTGCCATTCTCCTTTAGGAAGATAGTTAGCCTGATATGCGATTCCCGCCATCTCAAAACTCACCTGAAAAAAAGCAATTTTATCTCTCCATTCCACCAGTGTAGCGTCGGGATACTGCTCTTTAAACGCTTCTGTAACTGCGGCCGGTATCTTTCTGATTTGAGCTGAAAGATTTAATGTGCCGAAAACCATAGTTACCAATAATAGAGTAAAAACCTTTTTCATATGCGGGAAGTTAAAAGTCAGCATGCAAAATCCGATACTAATAATGTGTGGCCAGTTCAGGCCTTTCAACTGTTGAATTACTCAAAAGTCATTCCAATTCAAATATATAGGAAGCATGTGAAGGAATTTGTTAAAACTATTATAACAACTGAATGGAACCCGGGTTAATCGACCGGATTAGTCTTCGTCGTCAGATTCGGAATAAGAAGGAGACGGACCATCGCCGCTTTTACCTTCTATGACAATTACAATTTCACCCTTTACTGATTTCGCAGAAAAATATTCGTAAACTTCCTGAAGTGTTCCCCGCTTGTTTTCTTCAAACTTCTTGGTGAGTTCGCGGCTGACACAGCAATTGCGGTCGGGACCGAAGTAGACAATCAGATCGTTCAGGGTTCTTACCAATCGCATCGGCGACTCATAAAGCACAATGGTTCGTTCCTCTTTAGCGAGTTTGGTAAAGAATGTCATCCTTCCTTTTTTAAGCGGAGGAAATCCCTCAAAACAAAACCGGTTGATTGGTATTCCACTGTTAACGAGAGCCGGCACGAAAGCAGTAGCACCGGGCAGGCACTCCACATTAACTGCAGCCCGGATACAGGCACGAACCAGCAGGAATGCGGGATCAGAAATTCCAGGGGTGCCGGCATCTGTTAACAATGCCATGGTTTTGCCCTGCTGCAATTGTTCTACCAAATGCGGTGTAACCTTATGTTCGTTGTGCTGATGATAAGGAGTAACGGGCTTCTGTATCCCGTAATGATTTAACAACACGCCCGATGTGCGGGTATCTTCAGCTAAAATTAAATCCACGCTTTTCAGTACCTCCACCGCACGGTAAGTCATATCTGCGAGATTGCCGATTGGAGATGGAACAATATAAAGCATGCGAAAGAATACAGGTTTTTAGCGCAGTTACGCAGGCTCAGTCATCCGGATTTCAAAGTATTCCATTACCTGGTTAGCCAGAAGTTTTGAAGCAGCCTGTTCAGCAATCTGCTTAGCTTGTTCCGCAGAATCAGCTTCAATACTCAGGGTGATATTCTTACCTACGCGCACGTCTGATACTTGACCAAGTCCGAGTTTTTCCAACCCACCCAGTACTGCTTTTCCCTGTGGATCGAGCAATTCTTTCAAAGGCATCACTACTACCTGCACTGTAAATGTCATGAGAAGTTTATTTTTCTGTTCTATGAAGCGTCAAAGATAATATAATGTAGATGAAAAACACGACGGGAACTGCGAGCCACTGCAAAAACAGGGCAGCGATTATACCCAGAACTGCCAGCAGAACCTGCGGAAGGTTATTTCTGAGGCCGGGGTTACGGAATTTCAGTCCCATCATTCTCAGGCTTGACACCATGAGCCAGCTTATCAGCAGGATCAGGACATATATTACCCATTTATTAAGTAAGAGCGAATTGATTTCAAAATAATCATAAAACAGTATAAGTGGGAAAGATGCTACCACCAGACCTGCTGCGGGAGCCGGCACACCTTTAAAGTCGTGCGACTGGGTCGGATCGATATTAAATCTCGCCAGCCTGTAAGCGGCGGCGCAGGGCAATAATAGTGCAGGAAGCAGAAAAACCATACTGGTATCAATTCCTCCCTCTTCGCGAAGGAAACTCATTCTCAGCATCTGGTACATGATCATTCCTGGTGCAACACCAAAACTTACCACGTCGGCCAGTGAGTCTAACTGCTTGCCCATTTCAGACGTTGCCTTGAATAATCTGGCCACAAATCCATCCAGAAAATCAATTACTGCTGCAATTCCAATAAACACTGCCCCCCACCAGATATTTTCCGGAAGATTTATAATTACCTGCTGATTGTAAACTGAAGCCAGTGTTTCGCCCGGTTGCAGAATAAATATAATCGCAAGAGCTCCGAAAAACAGATTTAACAGTGTAAACAGATTGGGGATTTGTTTCATCCGGTTGATTTATTGGTCATTAATTATACTTACACATGATCATTACAATCGTTCTTCTGCAAACAACACATTCATTTTATTGCAGACAATACCTATTGTTACAACAATGCTTAAGAAATAAGTGAAATTCAACTAAGTTTTACTTTTTCTTCATTGCTGCTTCAATCTCTTCAACGGTGATGGGTATCCCTTTAAACAGATCAACATTACCTCCCTTCTTCAGCCAGAAATTATTTTCAATTCGTATTCCCATTTGTTCCTCTTCTATGTAAATACCAGGTTCAATAGTGAATACCATTCCTTCAGTTACAGGTTCGTTTCTCGGACCAAGATCGTGAACATCCAGACCCAGATGATGGCCGATTCCATGATAAAAATATTTTCTCCAGGCCGGATTTTCCTTATCCTGATTTTTAATGTCGGCCTTTGATATCAAACCAATCGACATCAATTGCTTTTCCATTTCTTTATTAACCTTATCAATATAATCTGCGTAATTGATGCCGGGTTTCAGAATCGACTTACAATAATTGTGTACATTCAGACAAGCATTGTACACTTCTTTCTGACGTTTGGTAAACTTACCGTTGACGGGTATTGTGCGGGTAAGATCTGCATTATAGTTTCCGTACTCTGCACCAAAATCCATTAAAAGCAGTTCTCCTGATTTGCATTCCTGATTATTATCCACATAATGCAGCGTTCTTGCCCGGTCTCCGCTTGCAATGATACATCCGTATGCATGTCTGGTAGCTCTGTTGCGGAGAAACTCATGTGTAATTTCAGCTTCCACTTCGTATTCCATTACTCCCGGTTTCACGAACTGGCAAACCCGAAGAAACGCCTTATGGGTAATATCGATAGCCTGCTTAATTACTTCTACTTCCTCTTTTGTTTTCACCGCCCGGAGATATTTCATCAGTCGCGCTGCACGTTCATATCTATGCAGAGGATATTTCTTCATAAACTTCCGCACAAATACCAGATCAGGACGAAGTACATCCATGGAAGTACGATCATTCTCATTAGTATTGAGATAAACTGTTTCCGCATGATGCATCCAGGCATGAAGTTGAGAATCTATACTATCTAAAAACTGAACATTCTGAATACCGGAAATTGCTCTTGCTTCTTCTTTAGTAAGAAGATGCCCGTTCCATTTTTCAAGAAGTTCATTGGGACGCTGAATTACAAGTACCTCGCGTGCTGATTTATCGGGATTGTCCGGATAGAGTATGACCATTGTTTTTTCCTGCGGAACGCCCGAAAGCCACACTACATCTGAATTCGCTTTATACTTATAAATGGCATCTCCGTTTTCCGCGATTTCACGGTTATATGGAAATATGGCGATGGAATTTTTCGCCATTACTTTAGCCAGCCGCTTTCTGTTCTGGATAAATATCTGATTATTTAAAGGAAGATATTTCATTGAGAGTTGTTTTAATTAATTATGATGCTTTTATGCTATTATATTTTTACCTGTTTTATTCACTAACGAAAGAGCGCAATTTACCGAAATGAGCCGATT
>DATCKB010000425.1:0-6085 GCA_036562505.1 Parasegetibacter sp.
GTAGAAAATACACCAACGAAATTTATAAGTCGGCCAATATACCCGGGGTGGCGGTGGGGCTCGCATGGACGTACGTAGGTGGTGATATATTGTTTATTGAAACCAGCTTAAGTGACGGAAAAGGAGAACTGAAACTTACAGGAAACCTGGGAAATGTGATGAAGGAATCAGCAAGTACGGCATTGAGCTATCTTCATGCCAATGCGAAGAAATATGGTATCCACCCAGATGACCTGAAAAATAAAAATGTTCACGTTCACATACCTGAAGGTGCAGTGCCTAAGGATGGGCCGAGTGCCGGTATCACGCTGGTCACTTCCTTAGCTTCTGCGTTTACCGGACGCAAAGTGAAGCCTTTTCTGGCTATGACCGGCGAAATAACGTTAAGAGGACAGGTTTTACCTGTAGGGGGAATCAAGGAAAAAATCCTCGCCGCAAAACGTTCCGGAATAAAGGAAATTATACTGTGCACTCAAAATGAGAAGGACGTGGAAGAAATCGACCCCGGCTTTATTAAGGGCTTAACCTTCCATTATGTGAAAACCATGCAGCAGGTGCTGGAACTTGCGTTGGTCTGATCCGGCTGAAATCTCACACAATGATTAACTTAGTACGCAGACTCTGTAACCCAATAACAGAGTCTGCTTTTTCTTTAATCAGTAATTGATCCGAGTTGTACCTGCGACTTTGTATATTTCATATTCTGTTCTTAAACTTTTCCTCATTGGGGAAGACACAGACTTTGGGAGGAAGAGCGGGTTATAATTTTCTGAATTCCTCCACTTCACCGCAGCTCACAGCACTTGGCGGAATGAATTTATCTGCGTTTACAAAAGATGGCTCAGTAGCCGTATATAATCCTGCATTGATGCGACCTTTTATGAATAGCCAGTTGTCTGCTGCGTTCGGATTTATGCAAGCCGGAACCAAATCTTTTCAGCTTTCTCAGATTTTATATCACTCAACCTCATTTACGAGCTTCTCCGGAATGATTCAGTATTTCAATTACGGAAGTATTCCCTCAACTGATGCTTCCGGAAATATTACCGGTTCAATTAAACCGGCAGAGTATGCAATACAAATCGGTGCATCCAGAAAATACATGGAAAGGTGGCACTATGGGATACATCTGAAATTCATTGGTTCATCACTGGGTCAGTATCGCTCCGGCGCATTAGCTGCAGATATAGGAGTTTGTTATGCTGACTCTGCAAACGGGGTTCAGGCAGGAGTATTAGTAAAGAATATGGGGTTCCAGGTTAAGAAATATCTGGAAAACGTAACTGAAGAACTTCCTTTTGATCTGCAGATGGGAGTGACCTATAAATTCGCGGAAGCACCTTTGCAGATTTCGCTGACGGGGCATCATCTGCATCAGTTTGATATCCGGTATAATGATACGGTTTATAACAATGCAAATGATATTATAGCAGGAAATACGAAAGCTTTCAGCCTCGATAACATTTTCCGGCACTTCGTAGTTTCAGCTCAGTTATTACTTGAAAATAAAATAGAAATTACAGCAGCTTATAATCATCTGAGAAGAAGAGAACTGAATATCTACGATGCTTCAAACGGATTAAACGGCTTTTCGATGGGCGCAGGACTAATACTGGAGGATTTCCAGCTACGTTATTCCCGCGCTTATTTTCAAAGCAATTCCCCAATCAACCAGCTCGGAATTCATCTGTTACTGAGCAGGTATTTTTAACCGGATCAGTAGAATTACTGAACAGTTACTTCTTTGGGTTCTTTAAATGCCACTCTTGGTGTTAATCCCAGCAGTTCAAACATAGCATTATCTTCATCAAATGCCGGGTTAGGTGTAGTCAGAAGTTTATCACCTGCAAAAATTGAATTAGCTCCGGCCATAAAACAGAAGGCCTGTTCTGCAACGCTCATTTCTGCCCGCCCCGCACTTAAACGAACCATTGCTTTAGGCATAAGAATTCTGGCAGTAGCAATCATTTTTACCATATCCCAGATATCAACCTTTGGCTGATTTTCCAGAGGAGTACCCTGAACTCTTACCAATGCATTAATAGGAACACTTTCGGGGTGTTCGGGCATATTTGCCAGCGTATGAAGCATCTTAATCCGGTCTTCATGGGTTTCGCCCAGACCAATAATACCTCCACAGCATACTGAAACCCCGGCTTTTCTGACATTTTCGAGAGTTTGCAGGCGATCATCGTATGTTCTGGTCGTGATGATATCATCATAGTATTCACGGGATGTATCGAGGTTGTGATTATAGGCATACAATCCTGCTTCAGCCAGTTTTTGTGCCTGGTATTCAGTAAGCATACCCAGTGTACAACATACTTCCATTCCCAGTTCATTCACACCTTTAACCATTTCAAGTACACGATCGAAATCACGGTTGTCTCTCACTTCACGCCATGCAGCTCCCATACAGAAGCGGGTAGAACCGGCCTCTTTCGCTTTGCGTGCATATTCGAGTACCTGCTCTTTTTTCATCAGGGCGTGTACATCGACTCCGGTACTATATCTGGCTGCCTGCGGACAATAGGCACAATCTTCTGAACATCCACCTGTTTTGATGGATAGAAGGGTGCAAACCTGTACTTCACCCGTGTCATTATATTTTCGGTGAATCGAAGCAGCACGATATACCAGTTCCAGCAACGGTGTGTTGTATATTTCCTTGATTTCCTCTATTGTCCAGTTATTACGAATCATGAATTTCTAAATTAATATGAGGCAAAAGTAAGGGAAATGGGTAAATCTTTTGATACCTTTTCTAAATTCAGAACCGGTAAGGTCTGAGGGTTCGCGTGTTAGTTACTGACTTTATCCTGAAGGTAAATTGTACTGTCGTTCAATATGGGTAGTTGTTGGTTAAACAGCGTATTAAAAAGAATCCTGAATTGATTCACTGCTATTACTGAATCGTGAAATAGATTAGGGTAATTTTCCGGAAGATAAACAGCATTCTGAATAAAATACATTTGATGAATATCTTCCGGAGATTTCGGGTTCTCCCGTTTTCTGAAACCATGGTCGCTCATAAGAATAATAACAGCTTTCTTATCTGTATTGGCCTGTATGGTTTCAATCACTTCTTTTATTCTGGAATTAGTGTAGGGAAGATAGTCGAGGTAACCCTGAACGGTTTTAATGTCCTTCCCGTGCTGGAGCGTAGCGATGTCTTTTAATTTGCCGTCCCGGTCGAAATAAAAAGGTGTATGAGGCATATAAACATGCATATAAACAAAACGCGGAGATTTGCGTTTTATGGTTACCTCTTCCTTAACCTGTTCGATAAGGTAGGTATTGTTTCTCAGATTCCGGTAAATAAGCTTATCAGCTAACCTGTTAATTTTAAACCGGCCGGCATAGAGCATCCATCCGAGATCCTTACCAATACGTGTAAACAAAGTTCCGGCAGTAATCAATCGCGTTTTCGAAGCCAGGAAGGTTTCATATACTTTAGACGGATGATTGTCCAGATCAAAAACGGAATTATTAATTATTTCATAACCCTCGCTGCGGAGGAAACTGATCACTTTATTGGATTTTACCAGGTTGATGCAGTGATTGTAGTCCTCTAATGTAATTGCTTCCGGTTTTTCTACACCCGTCAGATAGTTCATATTGAAGATGGAAGCCATTGAAAAAGGAGTGAAATTATAATTACTCCTGCTGAACTTCTGAATAGAGAATCCATTATTCAGGAGAAAGCTGTCTAGCTCACTGTTGTCGTAATTGTAATAGGATCTTAATGATTCTGAACTGGAATACTCATCAAACAACAGAAAGTAGATATCGGGTCGATGCAGACTATCGGCTTTGGTCAGGATAGCGTCTGAAGCAGATCCGGAGTGAATAGCCGGTGTTTCCGGGAACAGCGTTTTCTTCAGGATGCCATAGGTTTCTACTCCGATATAAACCAGAAATAGCAGGTTCAGAAAAACAACTGTTTTCTTTATTCCCTTTTCGGATTTCTTAAGCCAGATAAAGCAGATGATTGTTAATATAAGAAGTACAGGAAGGAGTCGGCTGTATCGGTGCAGACTGATATCATTATATTTCATAAAATCCTGAATAGCTCCGAAAAACAGGTAAATAGCTAAAACGAACCAGGAAAATATGGCTGCTTTTGTTGCATTCTTAAAAATGAATTTTGAAATAAAATAAAGAAGAATAGCAGCACCGGTGTATAGAAGGATAAGAGAAAGAGCATCCTTAAACGGGACAAATCCAAAATTTTCATTCACACCGTGGATTACAAAGAATACTGGAAGCAGGAATGGAAATAAAAGGCGTTTTTCAATAATTTTCTTCATAAAAAATTATGAGTTAATGGCTATTTTTTTGACATGCAATACAGCCAGCGGTCGGTTCCCTTAATTTTCTCTTTTCTGCTGATTAAAAAATAGTGACCGAACAGAGATTCAAATTCTTCCTGGCTGTAATTGCGATGAAAATTATCTTTGTTTTTTACCAGTTCCTGAACCTTTATATCTTCAAACGGCACAAACTCGATAATCAGATATTTTGAAGTCATCATGCTTAAGAGTTTAGCAATATTGCTAAGTGGAATATTTTTACCAAACACCAGATGATGAATAAGAGCCAGTGCCAGAAGTAAATCCGGCTTACAGCGCTCGATAAAAGACTGGCGTTCGGTATTCGCAAATCCCACGGCAGAAGTTGGGTTGGAAAGATCAACTACGAGAGGGATCAGGTTAGAAACGGCGGATTTTTTAGCCTGGTTATAGAGCCGGTTGATGCAATTATGATCAAAGTCAACTGCCACTACGCGCGACTTACTGCTGAGTATTCGGCTGAAATGTCCGTCATTTGCACCAAGATCAACAGCATTTTCAAAGGAAATAACGTCGATATATGAGCGAAATATTTTCTCTTTCTCCTCCAGATATTCTTTACCGAGAATTGTTTCCTGATAATAATTATCCCAGACGGTATTTTCATTCCTGCATTTCAGTCTTTCTACAGTTGTAGTCAGATGTTGAAGAAGTCGCTGAAGTTTTTGCTTATTGAAACCGCCATTGGTTTGCGGCTTATTTCCCTGATTGTTATTTACCATCCCCGGCAGGTAAAAATACAGCCATGCAGCCAGACTGAAGCGGGATCGGAACGGGAGAAGTTTTGCTGTCAAACCGGCAGGGATGCCATCTATATAGACAGACAATAACTTAATCAGTTCCGCAGAGTTATAATGGGAAAGAAATAAAGGAGACAGAAAACATTCGCAGAATTGCCGGAATGCAACCCATGGCTTAGACTCATCATACTTCTCAAAAGATAATGTATCAATAAAGACCATCTTGCCCTGATGAACCTGTACATTAAATGGAGTTGCATCTTTCAGAACCATCTCGTATTCTATGGCTGTCAGATTTACCTTAAGAGTGAGGAGAGCTGCATCTCTGAGCATGTCAAAACTCCACTCAGCGGGATAGGAGACAAAGGTCAAGGTTTCTGGTTCCAGTATTTTGTAGCCGTTATCTCTGTCTGCAAACGGAAGGTTTGTTTCAATATGGGGAAGAATCAGGCCGGAGTTAACCAGTTTCTGATATAAACCTGAATTCATCAGATGATCATAATGAGAAGCATATTCCTTGTTCACCTGACGGTAAATTTTTCCGTCAAGACTGAAAATAAATCCAGCCGGATCTTTATACGATGCCGGATGTTTTCTGACTTCATTCATCTTCACCCGATGCTTTATTTTCTTTTTTGTTCTTCCGCGGCATGAAGAACGACTTAATTCTCCACCAGATACCTTTTATATAAAACAATGCACCCAGAATTGCCGCAATAATCATTTGCAGAAGATAACTGCCGCTTCCGGGATCAAGATATAACAGAAAATCGATCATTTAATATATTTTAGGTCGGTTTTCGGACTCAGACTAAGCAGAGTATGATACATCAGCTCGATGGTTTGCTCAATATCTCTTCTATGTAACATTTCTACAGTAGTATGCATATACCTGAGCGGGATAGAAATCAGAACAGACGGGCAGCCATCATTGGCATAGGCAAAAGAATCAGTGTCGGTACCTGTACTTCTTGATACCGCGCGAAGCTGAAC
>DATCKB010000427.1:0-2752 GCA_036562505.1 Parasegetibacter sp.
CAGGAAGAGTTTGCTGAACGTCTGGGAATCAAGCGCTCGCTATTGGGCGCATATGAAGAAGAGAGGGCGGATCCGCGGATCGATGTGCTTGAAATAGTAGGCGATATTTTTAAGGTTACGCTCGATGATTTGTTGCGGAAAGATTTAAGTGAGGTAAAAGGTTCTTATCTGGCAAAAAGAAGGGCCCAGAAAATGTCGGCTGACAGAAATGAAATACAGTTTGTACCTGTTAAAGCAGCAGCAGGATATTTAGCGGGTTATGCTGATCCTGAATTTATTGATGAGCTGAATACGTTTACCTTACCCATGCTTGCGCCGGGAAAATACAGGGCGTTTGAAATCATTGGAGATTCCATGATGCCCACTCCGAGCGGATCGGTTATTGTAGGCGAAAAGGTTGAGAATATTGATAGTATTAAATCGAACCAGACATATATTGTTGTGTCCCGCACTGAAGGAGTCGTGTACAAGCGGGTGATGAAGAATAATCGTAGTAAGAATAAACTTACTTTGATCAGCGACAACACTGCGTATGAGCCTTATAGTGTGAATATTGAAGATGTTTTGGAATTATGGCAGGCGCAGATGATTATATCCAAGGCTAATGTTCAGGCCAGATGGGATGTAAACCAGCTTGCCAGTCTTGTAAGCAGTTTGCAGGAACAGGTGAGTACGATGAAAAAGAGAATCAGTAATTAGATCATTCATAGCTGTTAAGCTTTAAAATCATTTCAGGCAATAGATTGTAGTTCTGCGGTTATCTGCCGGTCAGGCTTTCAGCAGAGTGCTGTCCATCTGCAATACTTCGTCATTAACGATAGCAAATACTTCATCACCATCTTCCGGTTTTACAGATGCAAGTCCGGTAAATCTGCCGTAGGCAGGAAGAATGGCATAGTTCCGGGTGAAATAAAAACAAGGGAATCGTAATTTCTGCTTGCTCCCCAGTTTAATGGATATACCCGGATGCAGGTGTCCGCTGAAAACAAAATGACCTTCCGCGTCAGTGCATATTTCCGGAGCTTCGTGGCAGAACAAAAACGGAGGTTCCAATACAACCGGATCGCAAAGCTGAATCCCTGCATGTTTATACCAGACAGGATGCAGAATATCGTGGTTTCCTTTTATCAAAAAAATTTCAGGGCTTTTCAAATCCATTCTCCATTTCAGAAAAAGATCATGTTCTTTATTGGCAACGCTGTGAAACATATCGCCAACCACAATCATTTTATCAGGTTGAAAATACTGTATATCATCAAGCAGTCGTTGTAAATCTTCTTTATATACTGCCTGCGGAACAGCGATTCCTGATTTGCGGAAGTGACCTGTTTTTCCCAGATGGAGGTCAGATAAGATCAGTGCTTTTTGATCTTCCCAGAATATGGATCGGTGTGGGGAAAGCCATAACTGCTGGCCTTTTAGCTTATATGATAAGGGTAGTTTCAAAGTGGAACGAAGTTACGTTATATTGCTCCTATAACTTATTCTGACTAATCATTTTTTTGATGCGATCTTCCAGTTTTTCCGAGGTCAGATTTTCCCGAAGGCTGTCTACTTTTATAGGAAAGCAGAAAGGGGTGAGGCGTTTGGGATAGGAAAGAATAATTTTTGAATGTTGAATTCTTTCCAGCATATTTCGAAGGCGCGTTTCTTCCATCTGCTGGTCCAACACTTCCTGATAAGCCTGACGCAGAAGCAGATTATCTTTTTCATATTCATGAAAAACTTTGAAAATCAGAGAAGTTGACGATTGCAGATGTCGGGCTTTTTTATGAGCCCCCGGATAGCCCTGAAATATCAGTCCGCCTATAACTGCAATATCCCTGAATTTTCGTTTAGCCATTTCGGTTGAATTCACGCTACGATTAATATCTTTCAACAACTGATCAGGTGAGAAAAGATCATATACATTTGAATCGTCAACAGGAATAGGTTGGTCGCTCAGTAATTCAAAACCATAGTCGTTCATCGCCAGTGAAAAACTGATGGGCATGATTCTGCTGATCCGGAAAGCAAGGATGGCTGCCATTGCTTCATGTACCAGTCGGCCTTCAAAAGGATATGCAAAAAGGTGAAAACCATCTTTGGTTTCAATCTGTTCAATTAAAAGTTCATCTTCTTTAGGTATGTAAGAAAGTTGCTGTTGAAGTTGAAAGAGTGGTTTCAGTATTTTCAATTCAGGAGCAACATTATCGTATTCCTCGTTCAGCATTCTCCAGACATCATTGAGCTGCTCTCTCAGTTTTTTTCCGAGGTTGGCGGAGAGAGGCATGCGGCCACCCTGCCAGCTGGGAACAACAGATTTTGGGGAATTCGATTTCTTTACAATTACTGTCATGTCTTTAATCATTACCAGCTCCAGATTTCGCCCTGCCAGGGTAAAAACATCACCCGGTTCCAACCTTGAAATAAACCATTCCTCAATCACACCAATGTATCCGCCTGAAAGAAATTTAACTTTCAGCATCGAGTCGCTGACAATGGTGCCGATGTGCATGCGGTGACGCATGGCAATCCTCCTGCTTGTAATACGGTAAACTCCATCGATAATTTCAACCTTTTTATATTCATCATACTGTTTCAGAGCATAACCGCCCTCAGTTATAAAATGAAGAATTTCCTGCCATTCTTCATCAGTTATATCACGATAACAGTAAGTTGTTCTGATTTCCCTGAGTAGCTGTTCAGGCCGAAATCCCTCGGAAATGGCCAGCGTACAGCAATACTGAATCAGCACATCAAAGCAAAGTAG
>DATCKB010000430.1:0-2738 GCA_036562505.1 Parasegetibacter sp.
GGTTAGTTTCCCCACTCCTGAGCGCATGCAGGCGCGGGCGGCTAAGATGGCCGCGCCGGCCATGCCCGGGCTGCCAGCGAAGAGGGCAGCATGGCCATAGTCGCCCTTATGGGCGAATGGCCGGCGCGGTTTTATCAGCTGATCAATCCATTCGGATTCTATAAGTTCCAGTTGGGTAGGGGTTTTCTCCGGATAATCCGGGTGTAATCCGCAATCCAATACAACTATCTGTCCCACATATTCCTGATTTTCCCGAAAGAGAAAGGGTAGTTTGACCGACTGTACCGTCAAAGTCACCCGTGCTTTTACAACCGGACACCCTTTTGAACTCGAGGAAATCATCATTCCTGATGGTAAATCGATGGATATCACCGGCCGGTCCGATCGATTAATAAATTCTGTGATTTCCCTGTAAACCCCTTCAAGAGGACGATTCAGTCCGGTTCCGAAGAGTGCATCTATTATGTAGGCATCGGCAGAGATAACCGGAAGCTGTCGGGCCGAGCGGATAAAATGAATTTCGGCTTCTGTCTGACGAAGTCTTTCAAGATTAGCCTGAAAGGCTGGCGTTCCACCTGAACCGGTTTCTATGATAAAAACAACAACCGGCTGATTCTCCCGGCTTATCATACGCGCTATTGCCAGTCCGTCTCCGCCGTTATTTCCCTTCCCGCAGAAAACATATGCCGGCTTATGGAGAAAGCCGTTCAACTTAATCCAGTTAAAACATGCAGCAGAGGCTTTTTCCATTAGATCCAGAGAGGAAATGGGGGTATTTCTGATGGTATAATCATCCCATTCTTTTAACTGTTCCGCTGAAAATAACTGCATATGGTTGGGGTTTGAATTATCTTCAACGCAGCGTAATAAGCAAGGTTTTAAGTTTTACTGCGATGACTCATTCCATTTCGTCTTCACCTTTACCGTCATAATTTCCAAATAAACCAAACAGGGGCTTAACCTTATAAATAGCATTGGTTCTTCTGTTTCCCAAGATAATGATTGTTGCGGAATCTTCGATCAAACGCGTCATCACGGTGTTATTGCCATGCCACCATCCATTGTGGTAAATGATTTTTTGTCCGGTCGGATAGGCAAACATCCTCCATCCGAATCCATAATTTTTTATCCCCGGCTTTTCAAAACTATAAGGGGTAAATGCTGCTTCCAGGGTAGCCTGTTTAAATAATTTTTCTCCATACAGTGCCTGATCCCATTTCAGCAGATCCTGTACTGTACTATAGACATTTTTATCACCGTACACCAGATCAAGGAAGTCTATCGCATATGACCGACCGTTCCACTCATAGGAAGGCATTGCTCTCGCTGAATCTTCCAGCGAAAAAACATAGGTATCGTTCATACCCAGTGGTTCGAAAAATTTTGATTTCAGAAAATTGGCGTACGACAAACCACTGACCCTCTCGATGATAAGAGCGAGCAGTGCATAATTGGTATTACAATAATTAAAAGCACGATCGGGGGGATATTGCCGCGGAGGTTTCATTGTGTAGAGCGACTGCAATACATCTTCATTGGTAGCCCGGATTCGCTTATCCCAGCCCATCTGATCAAGATAGTGTGTATAATTAGGTAACCCGCTGCGATGATTGAGTAAGGTCTTAACCGTAACGCCTTTATAGGGAAATTCCGGAAAAAATGCTTCAAGCGAATCATCTAATCCCAGTCTGCCTTCTTCCCAGAGTTTGAGAATCGCCATACCAGTGAAGGTCTTTGAAACAGAAGCCAGATGAAATGCGTCTGAAGAGGTGATGGAATCGTTTTGTTTAAAGTGCCGGGTACCAGCGTATTTTTCATACAACACCTGTCCATTTTTTGCAACGAGAATACTTCCGCTGAATCCTTTTGAAATCAGCAATGAATCGAAGTAGGAATGTAAACGCGGATAATAGCGATCATGCAGGGCCCGGGCACGGTTTATTGAGTCATGATTAACATAAGGAGCAGTTGATGACCTTTCTTTCTTTGTTGTTGTAAATCCGCATCCAACACCAAGCAGAGCACAGACTAAAACGTAAACACTTTTCAACAGATATATTTTTACGAACCAAAAATCTTAAGGCAAAAAACAAAGGCAACAAAAATAAGGCCATACGAAGAGGATTCCACACATATTAATTAATAAGATATACTATCTTAGCGCCCTTCGAAGCACTACCGTTAAAAGCACTATTCAATGACAACTAAGAAACACACCAGCTATCCGAGAGAAAAAATTAATATACTGTTTCTCGAAAATATCAGCACAAAAGCTGTTAACCTGTTTAAAGAAAACGGATATGTAAATGTCAGGCAACTGAATGGAGCGCTTTCGGAAGATGAATTGGAGAAGGCGGTTAAAGACGTGCATTTGCTCGGTATTCGTTCCAAAACCAATATTACAAAACGCGTACTTGAATCAGCACCCAAACTCCAGGCTGTTGGATGTTTTTGCATAGGAGTGAATCAGGTTGATCTGAAAGCTGCAACCAGAAGGGGAGTGGCAGTGTTTAATGCGCCTTATTCAAACACACGTTCTGTAGCTGAATTGGTAATAGGTGCATCGATCATGCTGATCAGGAGAATTCCGGAAAAGAACAAAGCTGCACATGAAGGAATATGGAGCAAGACAGCCGGAGGAAGTTATGAATTGCGGGGAAAAACTCTGGGGATAATAGGTTACGGGAATATAGGCTCACAGGTAAGCATACTCGCAGAGAGTTTGGGTATGAAAGTAA
>DATCKB010000258.1:0-3494 GCA_036562505.1 Parasegetibacter sp.
GACCGCAGCTGCCCAATATACTGCGGAACTTTATGATGCCCGGGGACTCTTTATTCAGTCTGCAGGCACTGTTTCAGTTGAAAAAGGAAAGTCATATACATTATTTACAAGAGGCAGATTCGGTAGTGGTGGCAATACCGACTTATCGTTATCGGTTATTCAGAACAACTAATCTAATAATTTTAATATTGTATCCTGATTACCCCGTTAAACACATAATATAATAAATAAACAGGAATTATTCTTTTAAACACAAAAGCAAATCATGGAATTATCTTCACTATTGTCTCGCTTTAATGAACCGGAAACGCTTAAAATGGCCAAACTGGGCCGGGAATTGAGGGCGAAAGGTATTGATGTTATCGACCTTAGTCTGGGTGAACCTGATTTTGATACTCCTCAACATATTAAAGATGCAGCCATCAGGGCTATTCAGGATAACTGGAGCCACTATACACCAGTAGCCGGTTTTTTGGATCTCCGGCAAGCCATCTGCACAAAACTGAAAAGAGATAACAATCTGGAATATACACCCGAAAATATCGTAGTTTCTACCGGAGCAAAACAAAGCCTGGCAAATGCTATACTTTCGTTGGTTGATGAAGGTGATGAAGTAATTATTCCGGTGCCGTTCTGGGTAACTTATTCAGAACTGGTAAAGATTGCAGGAGGGAAGGTGGTAGAAATAGGTACTTCTGTTGAAAGTGGGTTTAAATTAAACGCTCAGGCGCTGGAAGCTGCTATAACGGATAAAACCAAAGTTTTCCTTTTTTCTTCACCATGTAATCCGTCAGGTGCGGTTTATACCCGGGAAGAACTGGCAGCTCTGGTGGAAGTGTTCAAAAAATATCCGCGTATCCTGATCATTTCCGACGAAATTTACGAATACATCAATTTTACAGGTGTTAAGGATGGCAAGAGCCCACATCAGAGTATTGCGCAGTTTGCAGAAATGAAAGACAGGGTGATCGTGATTAATGGTTTGAGTAAGGGGTTCGCAATGACCGGATGGCGACTGGGATATCTTGCTGCACATCCGGAAATAGCAAAAGCTTGTGAGAAAATTCAGGGACAGTTTACCAGTGGCACAAATTCAATTGCTCAAAAAGCAGCAGTTGTAGCGCTGACAGAAGATCTGAAGCCAACAATGGAAATGACTGCGGAGTTTGCCAGGAGAAGAGAGACGACCTTGCAACTGGTTAAGGAAATTTCTGGACTCAGGTGTGTTGAACCAGACGGAGCTTTTTATGTATTTCCGGATATAAGTTATTATTTCGGAAAATCTGATGGTGAGCAAACGATAAAGAATGCGTCAGACTTTAGTATGTATATATTGAACTATGCGCACGTTTCGTCTGTAATGGGCGATGCATTTGGCGATCCTAAATGCGTACGGTTCTCTTTTGCCAACAGTATGGAGAATATAGAAAGAGCATGGGGCAGAATTAAAGATGCCCTTGCCAGGTTAAAATAATCCGGCACTTGTCAATCATTAATCAGGGCTATGTCGAAGCGTCTGCGTACATATATTAAATGGAAGCGTTTCTTTCAGGATGCTCTGGTTGTGGCAACCCGCTTGCGGCAAACCATTCTGGGAATCTGTTCCTGGTTTATTCCTTTATTGAGTCTGGTTGCCGGAATGATGGTAATTTACGACCTGGGATTTAATCCTTTTTTTGATATTAAATTGCAACTGGCCAACACTTTACGAAGTGTTATACTATTCCTTGTGGTGGCTATGGCAATCCGGTTTATTGCCGAATGTTTTGAAAAAAAGAAATGGACCAGCAGGGTATTCCACCTGCTGGTCCTCGTTTTTTTCTGGTATCTCTATCACGATGTTTCTGTTGAGCATCTGACGATTGATAATGCGCGTAGTAACCGCTTCTTTCTGAATAAACTGTTATTGTACGGTGGGGTTTTATTTCTGGTTATATCCGAATCCTCCCTGCTTTTTAGTTTTATATACAGAAAAAGTTTTAACCCGGCCTTATTATTTGTTCTTAGTTTTCTGATATTGATTCTGTTGGGAACGGGCTTGTTGATGCTTCCAATGGCTACCCGTAACGGAATCAACCTGATTGATGCATTTTTTACGGCAACAAGTGCTGTATGTGTAACCGGACTGCAAGTAGTAAATGTTGCGGATTTTACGGAGTTTGGTCAGGTAATACTGTTACTCTTATTTCAGGCTGGAGGGCTGGGGGTAATGACCTTCGCGGGATTGATCGGTTTTGCAATGGCCGGTGGTGCTTCGTTCCAAAGTCAGCTTGCATTGAAAGATATGATGAATACCGACAGACTGGGTACCGTTATCAGAACTATAAACAATATATTTCTGGTTACCTTCTTATTTGAGCTGGCCGGAGCGGTTGCAATTTATTTCAGCGTAGATGACTTGCTGTTTCCGCGAAAACTGGATAAAATATTTTTCTCGGTGTTTCATTCTGTTTCGGCTTTCTGTAACGCAGGGATTTCAACTTCTTCAGGCGGACTTTACGAACTACCGTTCCGGTTTAACTATTCGCTACACCTTATTATAGCTGTGATGGTAATATTGGGCGGAATGGGATTCCCAATTGTATTTAATATATACCGCTATACGATGGTGAGAGGGGGAAACCTGTTAAACAGAGTAACAGGAATGAATAACCGCAGGTATATACCAAGGTTGATGAATATCAATACGCGGCTTGCATTGGTGATGACCTCATTCTTACTTTTGATTGGTTTTGTGACTTATTTCATTTTTGAACAACAGGCTTCTCTCCAGGATCATCCTACTTTCTGGGGTAAATTGGTTACCAGCTTCTTTGGCGCAGTAACACCGCGGACTGCCGGGTTCAATACTGTAGATCTCACCGATCTTCGTATGCCAACCTTAATGATATTTCTGCTCCTGATGTGGATCGGAACCTCACCAGGCTCAACCGGAGGAGGAATAAAAACTACCACTGCCGCCGTAGCATTATTAAATATGGCCAGCGTCATACGGGGAAAAGATCGTACGGAATTTTACCGGACGGAGATATCTAAATCAAGTATCAATAAGGCGTTTGCCATTATGATGATTTCCCTGCTGATAATTGGTCTTTCTGTTTTCTTTATATCTCTGACCGACGGCGACAAGGGACTTTTCGCAATTGCATTTGAAAGTTTTTCAGCTTTCAGTACAGCCGGTATGACTTTGGGAATAACTCCTGAACTAGCTGATTCAAGCAAGTTTGTATTGATATGTACAATGTTTATAGGAAGGGTGGGAGCGCTGACGATGTTTGTTGCAATGGTTAAGCAAACCACACAGAAAAGTTACAGATACCCCAAAGAAGACGTGGCCATGTAGAATACAAAAAATAAAAGTTAAAATACAAAAATATTACCCATGAAGTTCATCGTATTTGGTTTGGGAAACTTTGGTTCTGCACTTTCACAAAGACTGGTGGCATTAGGACATGAAGTGATCGGAGTGGATGAAAAAGAGGAATTAGCCGATA
>DATCKB010000432.1:0-1776 GCA_036562505.1 Parasegetibacter sp.
GAAAACAACCGCAGTTGATAATTGTACCGCTTCGTTTTGTAAATACTTTACTTGAAGAAGGAAAATGAATTCTGAAGTTCTTAAACGGTTCGACAGAATAGTTGCTATTTTAATTCAGCTTCAGTCGAAACGAGTTGTAAAAGCCCAGGAGTTGGCCGACCGGTTCGGGGTGAGTTTGCGTACAATTTACAGAGATGTAAGAACGCTGGAAGAATCCGGAGTTCCGATTGTTTCGGAAGCAGGTATTGGTTATTCCATTATGGAGGGTTATCGCCTTCCTCCGGTGATGTTTACGCGTGAAGAAGCTACGTCTTTTATAGCTGCGGAAAAACTAATGCAACGTTTTTCTGATAAGTCCCTAGGCAGACATTTTCAATCGGCTATATATAAGATTAAATCAGTTCTGCGTTGGTCCGAAAAAGACTTGTATGATTCACTTGAAAAGAATGTGCTTGTGCATGAAACATTTCCACTCTTCAAAGATGGCATTTCAAATGCTCTGGAAATTCTGATGAATGGCATAGTAAACAAGCAACAGGTACTGATTTTTTACCTGAGTTTTGAATCAGACGAAGTTTCGGAACGTGTAATAGAGCCTATCGGAATGTTTCATGAATACAACTTCTGGTATCTCGTAGCGTATTGTCATCTCCGGCACGACTACCGGCAGTTCCGGTCAGACAGAATTCATTCTATCAGGTTATTGGATAAGCCGTTTACGCGGGAGCATGAGCGACTTGATTATTATCTGAAAGAAAAGAATAAATCGCCGGAGAAGCTCATCCGGCTTAGAGTTAAAAAGAAGGCTGCGAAGTACATTAAAAACAGCAGGAGATTTTACGGATTTATTTCGGAAGAAGTTCAGGAAGATTATATTAACATGAACTTTATGTGCAGCGAAGAAGCTGTACAACATTTTGTGAGGTGGTATATGATGATAGGTGACTATGCAGAGATAATAGAGCCCGAACCAGTAAAAATTGCGGCAAGGGAACTTCTGCAAAAAATAGCGACCAGATTATAAAGAGGCTGCACCAAATGTTCGGTACTGCCTCTTTAATTCCGGAAATTTATCGCACCCGTTTTCAGTTTGAGCAACTCTCAGATTCTTCAGCATACTCAGATGCGTCTACTATTCAGATCATATCGGGTTATCCGGAAAAGATTCATTACAAAAGCATACTACTTTATATTTATAGCGGTCGCCCTCATTATCTTTCCCAGAAGAAAGGTGGTTGAATTCCCAGTGCACGGAGATAAACATATCCCTGTCCGCGATGGTGAATTTCGTTGTCGATGAAATAGAGAATATTATTTATCACGGGAAATTTATATTGCCCGAAGAGGTTATTTTCCTCTCTGAACATTTCCGGGGTTATCTGTTTCCAGTAAATGTCTATCTGTTCGGTTGTTTCATCCCAGGCTCGAAGAATTGCTTCTTTTGTACTCAATTCCGGTAAGTTCTCTTTATAAGGCGCATTTTGTTTGGTAACTATCTCTTTCAGACCCGGAGCTGCAATAGCCAGCATTTCCTTTACGAGTTCTGCAAAAGTTCGCATATTCCCGACCGAAAAATTAAACAGTTCTTTTTCGGGAAACGCTTCGATGACGCGGCGTGTAAGATTTCTGTGCCCCTGCCAGTGTTTTAATAACTCGGCGGGTGTTATAATCGGCAGGGTTGCTGTAGTTGTAGTAGCTGTTTCCATTGTAGACTAATTTGGTTTACTGATTTATTTGATAGTTCAAATCTCGGTAGGGTAACTGTCAACAGTATGT
>DATCKB010000435.1:0-10214 GCA_036562505.1 Parasegetibacter sp.
AAAAATTGCTTTATTTTTGCACCTCCAAAAAACAACCCGGCGGGGTGAAAATCCCGGCGGTGGATGATTCCGTAGCTCAGTTGGTAGAGCATAACACTTTTAATGTTAGGGTCCTGGGTTCGAGTCCCAGCGGGATCACAGGAGCGTCCATAAGGGCGCTTTTTTCGTTTCAAAATCCCACTGAAATCAGCGTCTTCCGCAGAAAAGTTGATCAAAACAGCACAAAATGGTTCAAATCCCGAGGGTAGGGATTCGGGTAGGTACTCTCCCATTTTAAATTTACCTACCCTCGATTGTTATGAGGATTCTTTTAGGGCGCATTTGATAACCTAAAAAATCTGATTATGAAAGTGAGCGAACAACTTTCCATTCTGTTTGTGCTGGAAAAGTCTGAAATGACAAAAGATGGAAAAGCCCCCATTTATGCGCGTATTACTGCGAATGGCACCAGGAAGGAAATTTCTTTGGGTGTTAAAGTGTTTCCGGGACAGTGGGATCAAAAAGCAGGCATTGTTACTGGTTCAGGATCTGAAGTTGCCCGGATAAATAGCACGATTACCAAGGTGAAAGCAAAGCTTCAACAAATTGAACTGCTATTGTCCGCACAATATGAATATGTGACGGCGGAGATGATAAAGAAAGCTTATAAAGAAGGGTGGGAAAACCAATCGCAAAAAATAAAGGAAAGAACGCTTTGCCAGGTTTGTAACTATAAGTATAGCAAATTTGCCGTTTTGGTAAAAGCGGGCGAACGGTCTGAGAACACCCTGAAACGCTGGCGCACCACCAAACGCAAGATTCGGGAATTTTTACACTTCAAGTTTAAGAAATGGGATGTTCCTCTGTCTGTGCTAAAATATGCTCATGCCCAGGATTTCTTACATTTTCTTTTAACCAAGCAGGGTATAGACGAAAACACGGCCAGCAAATACCTGAAGAACACAAGAGAATTGTTGGAAATTGCCAAAACACAGGAATGGATTGTCAATAATCCCTGGGATGGTTATAAGATTAAGTACATTCAACCGGAACGCGAATGCCTCTCCATGCAGGAAATCGTACGTCTTTATCAAAAACCGCTCATTGAAAGGTTAGACCATGTACGCAATATTTTCTTATTTGCTTGCTTTACCGGTTATGCCTTTCAGGAAGTGTTAAGCTTGACCAAAGACGATATAATAATTGGAATTGACGGAAAACGCTGGGTTAAAATTGACCGGCAGAAAACGGGCAATCCTGAATATTTGCCCCTATTGCCAATCCCCGCAAAAATTATTGACCGTTATGCTAACGATCCTTATTGCATTGCCAACAATAAGTTGTTACCCGTCAAGAGCTATCAAAACTACAACGGCTATTTAAAGGAAGTGGCGGATATATGCGAAATACCTATTGATTTAAGCACCCATATAGCCCGTCACACTTTTGCTACCACTATTTGTTTGGATAATGATGTTCCCATTGAAACGGTTAGCCGTATGTTAGGACATAAAAATATTCGGACCACTCAGATTTACGCGAGAGTTTCAAAAAAGAAGATCAGCAATAATATGGATGAATTGGAAAGGAAATTGTTTTCGGCTGATGGCCAGTTGCAATTATACCCAAAGGATAGTGAGGGTTCTGCCAGGCAAGCAATATAAGAATTGTTTGACAAAGTTTTATTTGCTTAAGCTATTTTTTATTGGATAGGCAATCCTTACTATTAGCCACAGTTTGAAAAAACATTGTAAACTAACAATGCAAAAACATAATCAATTCTGAAAACCATGGAAAAACTATTACTGTTTTCCCGCATAACCGGTGTAGTGCTATTAGTTGTCGGCATTGCTATTAACTATGTGATCAATAGAAAGCGTTTTTACCGTAGAAGCATTACCGGCATGCAAATGTTTAAATCTTTCGAACGTGCATGGATGACCAACTGGATAGAAAAGATAGGGAAGTTGATTGTCTGGATTCTCATAATCACAGGTGCGCTGCTAACGTTCGGTTCATTTCTTCAGTACAACTAATAAAAAATTTTCCAATGTTGTAGCGGTTATCATCCAATTTTTCTTTCATTTTTCCGTAGATGCAAAGCAGATATAAGTTTTTTGAACTCCATAACATATCCCGTATGAAATTCAGGGTCAAAATCCTTCTTTTAATTCTTCTTACACTTATTTGTGTGATCGGAACATTCCTTTTCGATCCGGTACCTCAGAATCCATCTTTTCACAAATTTTCTGATAGAAATCAAATATTAGGGATTCCCAATGGGCTAAACGTGCTTAGTAATTTGCCTTTTATTGCAGTTGGTATTATGGGACTTTTGTCCTTAAAGAGATCAGCGATTATACAATCCCTAGCCGTTATTTACTTTCTTTTGTTCACTGGCATTATATTGATTGGGCTGGGTTCAGGTTGGTACCATCTTTCCCCGGATAACAATTCACTCGTGTACGACCGAATCCCTATGACCATCGTGTTTATGGCATTTCTTAGTGCTGTGGTGGCAGAGTGCATTGATGTAAATGCAGGTGTCCGCTTGCTATTTCCACTAATTGTTATTGGAATTGCCAGTGTGCTATACTGGTATTATACGGAATCGATAGGTAGGGGAGATTTACGATTGTACGGGCTCGTGCAATTTTATCCAATGGTGGCTATTCCCGCTATTCTACTCCTGTTTCCATCTCCAGCCAATAAAAGAACGTGGCGTTTGCTGCCGTGGATCCTAATTTGGTATGCAATTGCCAAAATTTTCGAGCAGTTCGATTTTGATATTTATGATGCCACGGGCTTTGTCAGCGGACATTCATTAAAACATATAGCTGCTGCTGTCGCAGCGTGGTATATGGTTAAAGTGGTACGAGTAAAGTCAAAAATACCAGCAAAGACGCACGTTAATCATTGAATGTTGACTACAATTTGGAAATACTGTAGTTTATTCCAAATTCTATATTCCTGTGTATGCGTATGCAGGTATCGCTAATAACGGAAACGGTAATTTGGAAACTCTATGGATTCTGTAGCCATTTAAATTGGATGTATACATTTTAAACAACTTCGGCTTATAGCGTTTCCGTCATGGCGGCGGATGAACAAGACCAGAGAGTATACCTAAAGAAATATAAACGCACTTTACTAGATCGTATTTGAAACTCAAATACTAGAGGACAGAGATTATCTTGACTCGTAATTACACACGGTGGTCCCTTCTAGAAAAAACACAAATATTGGGAACTAATAGTATATTTTGGCAGAAATAAATCAAAACAGCTTATTGCGATCAATTAAATGATTCAAGTTCAATATGAAAATATCCAATTCGTCAGATTTTTTACAGCTGATCAAATCCTACATCAGTTTAGATAATAAAGCAAGAGCTTTTCAGTCTAAGCATTTTGAGCCTGAAGAAGAAACGGGGTTGAAGGTCTTTGAAAGAGTCGAGCTAAAGGAAGATTTATTCTTTAGTAACGTTTGGTTTGAATCCTGCGAATTCAGGAACTGTAAGTTTGAAGGCGTAAAATTCTCCGGCGGTTCATTTAGTCATTGTGAATTTCACGATTGTGTGTTTTTAAACTGTGATATCTTATTCGTCGACTTTTTTAACGTCGAATTCACGAACGTATTATTTTCGGGAGGTACAATAGGAGAATGTGTTTTTGCAGATGTGTCTCTTGTAAATACCACTTTTTTTAAGTGTAGAGATTTGATCGAAATAAGATTTGGAAATTGTTCCTTTTCAAATGCAATATTTGAAGCCTCTAGGTTGTCCCATTTGACCTTTGAGACCCTTGTTGACATTGAGTTAAGAAAATTGAATTTTAAAAGTTGCCATGTTGAGCACTGTACTTTTTACTGGTTCAATTTAGATCATACAGTGTTTGAAAACTGTTCAATTGACTTGTCTGTTTTCAATAACAGCAGGATATTGCCAACTACCTTTTCGGCTAACAATACCACTTCGCATGAGAAGGTTAATCTTATCGACTTGCAAACAATTTTAAAGTCGGAAATTGAGGCATCGACATTGGAGTTACACTTCGGCATACATAACTCCGCGATTAGATCATACATATTGGAAATGGTCTCCAAAATGGAAATGCATACGGTATTTATATCTTATAGCTTTTGTGATAAGGTAATAGCTAACCGGATAAATGAAGCGCTTAAAGCGAGGGGTGTTTTTACCTTCCTATGGGAGAAAGATTCCCCTGCAGGTCAAAGACTTAAGAAAATAATGTCGTACAATGTCAATAAGTTTGATAAGCTGTTATTTATCGCCTCTCAAAATTCACTTAAAAGCGAAGCTTGTCACTTTGAATTAAGCAATGGCCGGAAAAAGCAGGAGAAATATTGGGATTTGGTGTTGTTTCCAATACATATTGATAATTTTCTGTTTGAAGTTGACGAAGAAGATATACCGAGAAAAGCCAGGGCAGAATTTTGGAAAAATATCGAGGAGTTAAGAGAAATCAATTCGTTGGATTTTTCGGCTTTCAACTCGGCGGATATTGACCAGTCAGTATTTGAGGTAGCTATCGATAGACTTGTAAAAGCCTTGAGAAAGAACTATAAATAGCTTCCATTAAAAGTGATATAGAACAAATACTGAATTCTAGTGTTTGTCGACAATCGTGTATTAAGTTTCAGTAGCGATTTGTTTCAATCAGCGATTTTTAAATGCCAGAGATATCATTTATTGTCGGGCGGCCCAATAAGGCCGCAGCTTCGTGCTGTACCGTTCTTTTGAAAAAAATGAACTATGAAATCAATATTCGATTATTGAAATAATTCCTTCCGAGCCTCGTATCCCACTCTGAAATATCCCTCTCCCCACACCCGATATTTGGTTTCAAACAATCGGAATTATGACCAAAGTACGCGAATTATACCCAAATTCAAAGAAGCCGCTTTTCCGCGAACATCTGGTTACGACTGGAGACCTGGAAGAATTTAAAACAGACCTGCTCCTGGCCATCCGCAATCTTCTTTCCGAACATATAAACCAGACTCCCAAACAATGGATGAAATCATATGAGGTGAGGAAACTGCTGGGTATTTCCAACGGTACCCTACAAACTCTAAGAAACAATGGCACGATACCCTATACGAAACTGGGCGGAATCTTTTATTACGACAGGGTGGCAATTGAAAAGATTTTTACTGAGCGACAAAGACAGCTACTGCCAGGAGTTTTGCCTGATCGCACAATTTTTAGAAGTGTGAGGAAATGAGGGCCGTTGGTAAAACCACTCATAGTTGCCCTCCAACCATAAATGACGTAAAAATCTATTTCTGTCAAAAAGGGATGCCGGAGCCGGAAGCATTAGCTTTTTATCGGTTCTACGAAAAAAGGAGGTGGACTAATCAAAATGGGGCTTTGATTGAAAATTGGAAAAAGTTTGCTTGTTACTGGATTGTCTGCCTTACCCACGACAACCCTTTTTTGTTCGACAGACGGATTAGATAACGCTTTTAGAAAAAACGACAAAATCAGCTTATGTATTACATCTGCAAATTTTCGGAATCCTGGTCAATTTATGACGGCAAGAAGGGCAGTAGCCGACTGTTGGAAAAAAGTGAAGTAGAGACGATTAAAGCATTATTCCCCGCCTTGCTTCAGGAAACGGGTCAGATACTAACGGCAATAGAAGTGGCCACCATTCAACCCAATAAGTTGATGAAGCTTTCCGCTGCGGGCAATAATGGAAAGGCGAAAAAGATACCTGATCTGGCGCCCAAAAGTTGAACGAACCAAGCCTGCGCCTGGCAATGTACTGAAGGATAACCGATGAAACAAATGCCCAAAAAAGATCAAAAGCTCACGCAGCTTTCAGGGGCTGACCGTGCCCGGACTGCACGGAGCAAGATGTATAGTTGTGCACAACTATTGTTCAGGTATAGCTAAAACAATCATATGGGACGGAAGAAGACGGCCGAAAATGACGCACTTAGATTTGAGGTGAAAACAAGAGTGAACAAGAAGAAATACGAGGAGCTCAAAAATCTGTTAAGTAAAAACAAACATAAAGACATGAGCAGCTTGTTAAGGGACATCTTGCACAACCGGCGCTTGAAAATATATACCTACGACCTCTCGCTTGACATGGTAATGGAAGAGTTGGCTGCCTTGAGAGCCGAGATCCGGGCCATCGGCGTAAACATTAACCAAATCACCCGCCTGTTCAATACCTACCCTGAGCCGGATAGAAAAAAGTTTTATGCGAAAGTCGCCTTTGGAGAGTATTTGCGTATTGAATCCAAAATTGATCAACTGCTTGCAATTATTACCAAATTATCAAAAAAGTGGTTGTCCGAATGAAGATGGGAAAAGATATAAAAGGTGCGCTCAGCTATAATGAGCAGAAAGTTGGCCTCGGAAAGGCAGATTTGATACTTGCGGCACGTTTCAGCAGGGATGTGACCGAAATGGGATTTTCTGAAAAGCTGGCCCGTTTTGAAAAACTGACTGCTTTAAACGAAAAAGTAAAAACCAACACCTTACACTTATCCCTGAACTTTTCCCCGGATGACCGGCTGGATAACGAAACCATGCAGAAGATCGCCTCGGACTATATGGAACGGATAGGCTTTGGCAATCAGCCATACCTGGTCTACCACCACAAAGATACCGATCATCCCCACCTGCACATTGTGACAACAACTATACAGTCAAACGGCAGACCCATTTACACCCATAACATTGCAAAAAGATTGTCCGAACCCGCGCGGAAGGCAATTGAAGTGGATTTCGGATTAATAAAGGCCGAAAGCAGAAGACAGCAAAATAACCTTCCCGTCCAGGGGGAAAAGATCCAGTCAATTGTCAGGGAAGTAGTGTCATCCTATAAGTTCACGTCCCTGGATGAATTAAATGCAATTTTGCGTCAATATAATATTGTAGCAGACAGGGGGTATGTTGGCGGCCGCATGTACCAAAGCAAAGGACTTGTTTACTGTGCTATTGACGAAGACGGATATAAAACAGGGATCCCCATAAAAGCGAGTGCCATTTATACCAGTCCCACACTTTCCATGCTGGAGAAAAAATTTGCGCAGCACCAGGTTTCCAAACCACTGTTACAAAAAAGGGTTCAAACCAAAATCAACGATGTTCTCAGCAAGTCCTGGACTACTACCGGGTTCATGAAGGCGCTCAAAAGAATCAATATCGGGTGCAGTGTACGGTATGAGCCAGGCGGGGATATAACAGACATCAGTTTCATCGATCACAACGCCCGAGCAGTTTTTTCCTGCAATGAATTAGGAATTAGTATTACCGATTTGCTTAACCAACTGGGCCATGCACAGCATAAGGATAGTGAAATCACTGCAAATACCACAAATAACGTGGGTAGGGTAGCGGCAGCAAAAAGTGCAGCATCGTTCGATGTATTCAAAATACTGCTATCCTCCCAAAACTACCAGCTTGACCTTTCTCCGGAATTTTTGAAAAAGCGTAAGAACAGAAAAAAACGCTGAACAGAAAGCCGGGATGCACAATTCACATTTCATGCGTAACTCGGAAAACATACAGGCTTTAAACAAAACGTTGGATTTTATCCGGCTGGGCAGTATTGTGCTGCTGCTCATGCACTTTTATGCCGTTTGCTATCCCGCTATGCGGCAGTGGAAATTAACCATTCCTTTCATTGACCGGATCATTTTCAATCTGTCTCAAAATATCAGTTTTCTAAGTGGTGTCAACAATCCTAAGCTGACCGCATTGTTTCTACTTGCTGTATCCCTGGTAGGTGGAAAAGGGAAAAAAGATGAACACCTGACTATCGGACCCATTTTGTTTTATATACTTGCGGGGGCCGTTCTCTATTTTCTATCCTCTTTATTCCTTTTTTTAAATATACCGGCCCACACGCTCGCGTGTTTGTATATATCAGTTACCACGATTGGCTATTTATCTATGCTGTCAGGCGGAGCCAGGGTTTCCCGGTTGTTAAGGCTTAAGTTCAAAGGCGATGTGTTTAACGACAAAAACGAAACGTTTCCCCAGGAAGAACGGTTTCTCGAAAATGAATACTCCATTAACCTGCCGGCACAATATTGCCTGAAAGGAAAAATCCGAAAATCCTGGATCAATATTATCAATCCCTTCCGCGCCTTGCTGGTATTGGGAACACCCGGCGCAGGGAAAAGTTATTTTGTCATCCGGCATGTTATCACCCAACACATAAGTAAAGGATTTTCATTTTTTATTTATGATTTCAAATTTCCGGACCTTACCCGGATTGCGTACAATACGCTAAGAAAGGAGTATCACCGTTACAAACTACTTCCCAAGCTCTACTTTATCAATTTCGACGACCTGGCCCGTTCACACCGCTGCAATCCACTGTATCCGGAAAGTATGCTGGACATAACCGATGCAACGGAAAGCAGCAGAACTATGATGCTGGCACTTAACAGGGAGTGGATTAAAAAGCAGGGAGACTTCTTTGTTGAGTCACCCATCAACTTTACAACAGCAGTTATTTGGTATTTGAAAAAGTACGAGAATGGCAAATATTGTACGCTGCCCCATGTAATCGAGCTTGCTCAGATAGAATACAATAAGTTGTTCCCAGTTTTGAGTCTGGAAGCTGAGATAGAGGTATTGATAAATCCATTCATCTCTGCATTGGTGAATGGCGCCATGGAACAGTTGGAAGGTCAGATTGCAAGTGCAAAAATTTGCCTGGCTCGTTTAGCTTCTCCTCAATTGTATTATGTGTTAAGTGGGAATGATTTTACCCTGGACGTAAATAATCCTGAAAAACCGAAATTAGTATGCGTAGGCAATAATCCCAGCAAGCAACAGATATATGGCGCCGTGTTATCTCTTTACATTGAACGCATGTTGAAGCTGGTAAACCGGAAGAGTCAGTTGAAGAGTAGTTTGGTTTTTGATGAATTTCCCACCGTATACGTCAACAATATTGATAACCTCATTGCCACCGCCAGAAGCAACAAAGTGGCTACTACGCTCGGCGTCCAGGACTTTAGCCAATTGCGTAAAGACTACGGAAAGGAACAGGCAGACGTTATTATGAACGTGTCCGGCAACATTATCGCCGGTCAGGTGCTTGGCGAAACGGCTAAAACATTGAGCGACCGGATAGGAAAGATCATGCAGGAACGAGAATCCCTGTCAATTAACAGCAGCGATACTTCTGTTAGCCGATCTACACAATTGGAAATTGCCATTCCTCCTTCTAAAATAGCCAATCTCAGCAGTGGTGAATTTGTGGGAGCTGTAGCTGACGACCCTCAGCAAAAGATCAAACTGAAAGCCTTTCATTGCGAAATACTCAATGACCACGACCGCATCAAAGATGAGGAATCACGGTATGAGGAGCTTCCCATTATTAGGAATATTGATCAGCGGACTATCATGCACAATTACCACCAAATCAAAAAGGATATACGCAACATCATTGACAGGGAAATGAAACTTATCAATGAAGATCCTGCCAAAAAACACTTGTTGGAAAAGAAAGGGAAACCTGTGAAATCTAATGTAAGTATGTAACTCTATTTATTCACTTTAAATTGTATGTTATGAACATCGAAAATTATCAGTTTTTGGTTGATACGTTAGAGCGCCATGGTATGAGCCATCCCAGGATCAATGAAAACCTGAAAACGAAGATGCAATTGAATTCCGACGAGTTTGAGCTTAAGGGTATAGTTCGAAAATTTGGAAATGATACCATGCAGTTTGCTCCAAAATTCGTTAAAGGTGATTCGAAGTATGCCGAACCACGGTACTATCTTAACAAGATCAAAGCTACGCTCACCAAAGAAAATGGCGAATCGGTCACTTCAGAGTTTTCATTGTATAAGCAACGCGGCTTTAATACCAACGAAATGTATAATTTACTAAGTGGCCGCCCGGTTTACAAAGTTCCTAAGAATGAAGAAGGGCGTTGGACTAAAGTTGATTTCTCAAGTGTCGATGAGAATGGACAAGTTCGTGTTCGCAATTATTACGATAGCACCACCAATTTCAGCCTGAACAGGGAAATTGGTAAACTGCCCATTACCTGGGCCAATCAACAGGAAAAGGAAGAAACACTCAGAAATCTAATGGCAGGGGAAAGGGTTTCTATTACGGTTAAACAAGATGGAAGAACCGAAAAATTAATGATCGGCGTTGCTCCGCAGATAGGAGGGTTGGAGCTTTTGGACAAGAACCTGGAAGTGGTTAAACGTACTAACACGTATGC
>DATCKB010000436.1:0-3219 GCA_036562505.1 Parasegetibacter sp.
CCATACGTAAACGTAGGCGACGAGGTAAGTCCGGGTAAGGTAGTTTGCATCATAGAAGCCATGAAACTCTTCAACGAAATTGAAAGCGAAGTAAAAGGCCGAATCGTTAAAGTACTGGTTGATGACGCTTCACCTGTAGAATACGATCAACCACTGTTTCTGGTTGAACCCGCCTAACTGAAAGGTGAGATCATGACACGGTTTATCCGGTTCATGATGGCTGAGGTTCATCATTCAGGTTCCCAAATTTTAAATTGAATTCATGTTCAAAAAAATATTAATTGCTAACCGGGGGGAAATAGCATTGCGTGTTATACGCACATGCCGTGAGATGGGTATTAAAACCGTAGCGGTTTATTCTACGGCAGATAAAGATAGTCTGCATGTAAAATTCGCCGATGAGGCAGTTTGTATCGGCCGGCCCCAGAGTTCAGAATCATACCTGAACATCCCGCATATTATGGCTGCCGCGGAAATCACCAACGCTGATGCTATTCACCCGGGTTACGGGTTTCTGGCTGAAAACGCGCGTTTTGCTGAAATCTGTGCGGAACACAATATTAAATTTATCGGGCCCACTGCAGCGCAGATCAACGCCATGGGCGATAAAATGACTGCTAAAGAAACCATGATTAAAGCCGGGGTTCCGGTTATTCCCGGTAGTGAAGGATTGCTTCAGAGTGTGGAAGAAGCTGTTTCACTGGCTAAAGACATGGGCTATCCTGTAATTCTGAAAGCTACCGCCGGTGGTGGTGGAAAGGGAATGCGGGTAGTATGGAGTGCCGATGAAATGGAAAGAGCTTATAACGCTGCTAAAGCTGAAGCTGCTGCTGCGTTCAAGAACGACGGGGTGTATATGGAAAAATTTGTGGAAGAGCCCCGCCATATTGAAATTCAGGTTGCCGGTGACCGTTATGGTGCCGTTTGTCACCTGAGCGAACGCGATTGCTCCATCCAGCGTCGCCACCAGAAACTGGTAGAAGAAGCACCTTCTCCGTTTATGACTCCTGAACTCAGACAGAAAATGGGAGATGCTGCGGTAAAAGCAGCTTCTGCTATTAACTATGAGGGCGTAGGAACCATCGAATTCCTGGTTGATAAACACCGGAATTTCTATTTCATGGAAATGAATACCCGAATTCAGGTGGAGCACTGCGTAACTGAAGAAGTAATCAATTTCGACCTGATTAAGGAACAGATAAAACTGGCCGCAGGAGATAAAATCTCCGGCAGAAATTATGAGCCGCAAATGCACGCCATCGAGTGCCGTATCAATGCCGAAGATCCATATAATGATTTTCGTCCCTCTCCCGGCAAGATCACCGTATTACATACGCCAGGCGGACATGGAGTACGTGTAGATTCACACGTATATGTGGGTTATGTAATTCCACCTTATTATGATTCCATGATCGGTAAGTTGATAACGGTTGCGCGTACACGCGATGAAGCTATCGATACCATGTACCGCGCCTTAAGCGAATATGTAATTGAAGGGGTTAAAACTACTATACCTTTCCACCTGCAGCTGATGCAGAACGAAGATTTCCGCAAAGGAAATTTCACTACGAAGTTCCTGGAAACTTTTAAGATGGTATAAGGGTATAAGGACAGTAAAAATAATAAAAGGGAATCCAGATGGATTCCCTTTTGCTTTGCATTGTTGCTACTACTACGCTACTACTCTTCAGAGTCTTACAACAAGTACGTTAAGCGTTCGGAAAAAATGCTCCGGTTTTCATAAGATCGGACTTCTCCCGGCGTCTGGCCAGGTTTTTCATTCGGGTGATTGGACATTTGGTTTTCACTCGGATTTTTGGACTTCTGGATTTTCATAACATCAGGAACTTCCAGGAATGGTGCTCCTTTTGTTATTGGATATTGTTCCACAAAGAAACAACGCGGTCGGCTCCCGTAAAATAGTTGGTGATATGATTGAAGTGTAAAATTGCTGACAGGTACCATGTAGTAAATCAACTACAGAGCAGGCAGTGGTAACCGGTAGTTTATGCAAATAGTTGTAAGTCAGCTTTTAAACTGCCCGCAAAAAAAAGGTGTGTCAGAATGCTGACACACCTCTCGGAGTTTTTGGCTGAAGAAATTTAGTTTCCGGACGGATCAGGTGCTTTATAAGCTATTGTTTGCAATGCTTTTTCTACGGTGTCGATCATTTCCTGAGTAGTGGGCAGATTAAATATCGCTTCAATTAATACCACCTTTGAAGCAAGCTGAAAATCTCCGACTACCCACATTCTGCCTTCCTTCCGGGGGCCGATGTCAACAGTGCCTCTGATCCAGATATTAGTAAATAAATCCTGTTTATCAACTTTCTTCTCACTGTCGTAATACTTCACAGACGACAAGGATTCTTTTAATATTTCTTCACCGGTAAGATCATATTTGTCTTTGATTAAAATGCCGATGGATGCTTTGTTTCCCGGTGCCCGCCAGATAGTTTCCTCTGGTGCCGGCCATGGTTTTGGTAATTCTTTTTTCCAGCCATCAGGTAATATAAGTCTGCCTTTACAGCCCTTTCCGATGTTCATGATAAATTCTTCACCTTCGGGTGCAGCGTGTTCGCTCCGGACTTCCCCGGGTTGGTCAGCCTTTGCACGATTATCCGAGTCAGATTGATCAATCACTCCGGTATCAGGAACGGTGCCCGACAGGCAAATGCATGCAAAAGCAAGGAATAAAAGGTTCAGGGGCATTTTCATGTTGGTTTGTTTTTGCTCAAGATATAAAACCATTCTCAGTGGTGCAATACCGGCCGGACGGTATTATATATACTAAGTACTCATTAACCCTTTCACAATTCTTCCCAATCGTTTCAATCTGTCATCAATCAGGCTGGTCCATCGCTGACCATAACTTAAACGCATACAATGCTGAAACTGATTTTGCAGCGAAAACATTCTACCCGGTGCTATGCTGATTTTCTGACGAATAGCTCTCTCATACACTTCTGTGGTATCAATACGATTATCCAGTTCAATCCAGAGCATAAAACCACCCTGAGGCCTGCTAATCCTGGAGCCCTCTGGAAAATATTCCGCTACAGCCCTCGCAAACTGCAAACTGTTTGCATGCAGTTCCGCCCGAAGTTTTCGCAGATGATGTTCATATCGGCCCATTTCCAGAAAGTTGGCAACAGCTTCCTGGGTAATTGTAGCTGATGAAACAGTATGAATGAGTTTCTGATGAATAATTTTATCCTTA
>DATCKB010000440.1:0-2633 GCA_036562505.1 Parasegetibacter sp.
CCGTGTGCCTGTCCCTGACCATGATATGGGTCCTGTCCGATTATAACAACTTTTACATTATTAAAAGGAGTCTGATCGAAGGAGTTAAATATGAGATTTCCCGGAGGATAAATAGTTTTCCCGAGTTCTTTTTCCGTTTTAAGAAAGTGAACCAACTGTTCAAAATACTCTTTATTAAACTCCTCTTTCAAGACCTCTTTCCAGCTTGCTTCAATTTTTACATCCATCAAAAAACCGTTTGGCTGCAAACTAAACATTTTTTACTTTTGCTGCCTCTTAAGCCAAATATTGGCGCGGACCGGTAGCTCAGCTGGATAGAGCAACTGCCTTCTAAGCAGTAGGTCATTGGTTCGAATCCAATCCGGTTCACAATCTGAAACCCTTTAAAATAAAGGGTTCCAGAAATTTTAGCTTTCTTCGCCTTTGCCGTTCTGGCTCATTTTGTAACAAAACGTGTAACAAAACTGATTCGAAACTCCGGAATGCTGTAGACCAAGCTAACAAACAAAATTTATTTCACTTGCTTATTAAAAATAAATCCCTAAACTTGTATAAGTACTTATATAATTTATGAGCTTTTATACCAATCTGGGATTTCTGGCATTCGGAAGCCGGCTGAGGAGAATCAGTGAAACATTTATTGCTGATGTTAACTCCGTGTATAAGGAAGCGGGACTTGAATTTGATGCTTCGTGGTTCCCGATATTCTATATTCTTTCGGAGAAAGAACGATTATCTATACGCGAAATATCGGAGATAGCCGGCGTTTCTCATTCCGCAGTAAGCCAGCTCGTTACTGCTCTTCAGTACAAAGAACTGATAGCCATTAGCCCTTCGGAAGAGGACGGCAGAAAAAAAGAGATTACACTTACGAAAAAGGGAAAGAACCTACTGAGTCAAATTAAACCTGTCTGGAATTCCATCGAAAAAGCGATGATTCAGCTGTCAGAAGAGGAAAAACATTGCAATAAACTACTGGAGCAACTTGGCGGATTAGAAACTGCCCTTCAGAAACAGCCGCTTAAGCAAAGAATTGAACAGATTTTAAAAAAACAATAATAATATCATTCATGTCGGCAGAGATATTTAATTATGGAACGGATGTGCTTACAGTGCAGAAAGCACTTGCAATTGCACGTGGTACACTAAAAGCAGAATTGTCTGATCAGGCGATTGAAGCAGTGAAAAAAAGTCAGGCTGCGGTGCAGGAAATTGTTGACGAGAATCTGACCGTGTACGGTGTGAATACCGGTTTCGGAATTCTGGCAAATACGCCTGTTTCAGAAGATGATACGCGCACGCTCCAGTACAAAATTCTGCAAAGTCACAGTGTTGGAGTAGGAGAGCCTGTTCCCGATCTGGTGGCGAAACTGATGATGATAACGAAAGTGCATGCGCTGGCTAAAGGTAAATCCGGCGTACAGCTTGAAACTCTTGAAAGACTGATCTGGCATATAGATAATGATATTATACCCGTTGTTCCCGAAAAAGGATCTGTAGGTGCATCGGGAGACCTTGCTCCATTAGCGCATCTTTGTTTACCCCTGATTGGTTTAGGGGAAGTGAACTTTAAGGGGGAGCGGTATAAGTCGAACGAGCTTCTGGAGGAATTCGGACTTAAACCTGTTCAGCTCGGTCCGAAAGAAGGTCTGGCTTTGATTAACGGAACTCAGTTCATACTCGCATTTGCTGTTGTAGCCGTTGAAAGGATGTTTTACTGTCTGGAAGCAGCAGATATAATCGGTGCAATGAGTCTGGAAGCCCTGACCGGTACACAGGCACCCTTTGACGAACGTCTGCATCAGCTTCGCCCGTATGAAGGAACCCGGCTGGTAGCAGAGAGGCTCCGTCTGCTATTGAAAGACAGTGATATTATGAAAAGTCACATCGATTGCGGCAGAGTTCAGGATCCTTATTCGCTTCGTTGCATGCCTCATGTGCATGGTGCCTCACGGAATGCATGGAAACACCTGGCTGAACTTACATTGACCGAACTAAATTCAATCACGGATAACCCGATCATATTCGACGCGCGTGACACTATCAGCGGTGGTAATTTCCACGGACAGCCTTTGGCACTGCCTCTTGACTATGCGTGTATCGCTGCCGCTGAAATAGGAAATATTTCTGACAGAAGATCCTATCTGCTGTTGGAAGGGAAATGGGGTTTACCTCTCTTATTGATGAACGATGTTGGTTTAAACAGCGGTTTCATGATCCCTCAATACACAACCGCTGCATTGGTTACAGAAAATAAAACACTGTGCTTCCCCGCGAGTGCTGACAGTATCCCAACTTCACTCGGACAGGAAGATCATGTGAGTATGGGAAGTATCAGTGCAAGAAAACTGAATACAGTACTTGAGAACCTTGAGTTTATTCTGGCTGTGGAATTGATGAGTGCTTGTCAGGCGATAGAATTCAGAAGACCGCTGAAAAGCAGTGCTGCGCTGGAATTGGCGCATGACCATGTTCGTGAGTATGTGTCATTTGCGAACGAAGACAGAATATTTGCAGATGATATAAATAAAATCAAGCAACTCATTTCAGATTACAGTCTGGTTAAAAAAGTAAATAGTCTTTATACAAACACAGGTTTTGGCAAAGCAGAATTTTAATGAATTAAAATAAAA
>DATCKB010000441.1:0-12725 GCA_036562505.1 Parasegetibacter sp.
TTACTTCCTCTGTTTCTTTAAAGAATAGTTCAGGGTTTGTTTATCCCATACAATTTCAGGTTATTGTTCGGCCGACTACTAAAACGCGCACCGAATTTTGCTTTTCCGGTTATTATTCTCAATCGAATGGCAACCGGGAAACCAGGATTGCGGCTTTCAGTAACGGTAATGATCACCCGAATAATAATAATCACCGGAATATTGGGGTTCAAAATAACCAAACTTCCTTAACGAAGTACGAAACAGAAATCATAGAACGCGAAAAAAGTCGCTTCAGAGCTCTGGTTGCAGGTTCAGTAGATGGAATGTTGCTCACTGATGAAGAGGGGAATATCGACTTCGCTATCCCTCCGGTGACACAGATCTTAGGGTTTGAAGAAGATGAACTCGTAGGCACCAATTGCTTCCAGTACGTTCACCCGGATGATCTGGATACAGCAGTTACAGCATTTAAAAACGAGGTTGAAAAAAAGCCTGAAGTTAAATACATAGAAATTCGTCTCAAACATAAAGATGGACACTGGGTTTGGTGTTCTGTACGCGGACATAACCTGCAGGACAATCCCGATGTGAAAGCCATCAAGGTCATGATTACTGACATTTCAGCGCAAAAAAGCGCGGAAGCCAGGTTAAGAGAAAGCGAAGAGAACTTCAAAGCCCTTTTTGAGAATTCACTGGATGTAGTAAAGCTTGTGGATGAAAATGGTATCGTGTTAAAAGTATCACCTTCATCTAAAAACGTTTCGGGGTATGAACCGGAAGAGGTACTCGGACATAACGTCTTCAGATATGTGCATCCTGCAGATCTTAAAAAAGTAAAAGCCGCTTTCGAAGAAGTTAAAGCCCAGCCGGATTCGCGTCGTGAAATGGATTTCCGGGTTCTGCAAAAAGAAGAGCGTTGGATCTGGTGTTCCGTAACAGTAAAAAATCTGTTGCATAACCCCTACCTCAAGGCATTCATACTAACCTTCAGAGATATTACTTCGCGTAAACAGGCGGAAGCCGACCTCTACGAAAGTGAACAGCGATGGAAATTTGCACTCGAAGGTTCAGGCGAAGGTGTGTGGGATTGGAACCTCGCAACCAACCGGGTGTATTATTCAGACAGCTGGAAGAGAATGTTCGGATATGAGGATAGTGATATCACCGGATTCTTGTCTGAATGGGATATGCGTGTTCACCCGGAAGAACGGGCAGCAGTAAACGCAGCTATGATGAGCTGCCTGGAGGGGAAGACAAAATTTTATGCGGCTGAATATCGCATTCGTTGTAAAGATGGGTCTTATCGCTGGATTCTCGACAGAGGAATGATCACCGACAGGGATGATGAAGGAAGACCAATCCGGATGATTGGTACTCACCGCGATCTGAACGATAGAAAACTTGCCGAAGAAGCGCTCAAACGCAGTGAACAGCGTTTCAAAGGTCTCGTGCAAAGCGGAGGGGATATTATTGCCATCATAAACAGAGACGGAGTAGTCACCTATTCCAGTCCAACTGCCCTCACCATTCTGGGAAATGACCCCGAATCAAATATTGGAAAGAATGTGTTTGAATGGATTCACCCTGCCGACGCAGCTTTTGCCCGGGAGAAGTTTGAAGAAATGATCCGGAATAAAAAGAAAACCGCGGTTATTTCTCCATACCGCTATCCACATGCTACTAACGGTTATCGGTGGCTGGAAACCGTTGTTACTGATCTTACAGATGATCCTGCCATCAACGGTTATGTAATCAACTCGCGCGATATTACCGAAAGAAGATTACTTGAAGAAAGTATTAATTCATATACAAAACGATTAGAGACCGCCCAGAAAATTGCAAAACTCGGGTATCTGGAATTCGATTTCAAAACAAAAACCTTTCAGGGCTCCGAACAGATTTATGAGCTGGCAGGGATAGACGATCTGAATACTGAAATCACCTTCCCCATGCTCGAATCCCTCTTACAGACCGGTGACAGGAAACGGCTACGTAAGAAAATCCGCCGTTCATTGAGGCAGGGGGCAAGTCTGAATGTGGAATATGAAATCAAAAATCTCCGCGGAGAGCAAAAGATTGTAATGGGAATGGGCTCCCTTACCAAAGATGCAGAAGGCCGTTTACAGAAATTCAATATCGTTATTCAGGATGTAACGGATTTCCGTTCCGCTCAGATAGCACTTCAAACCAGCGAAAACAGATTTAAATATCTGTTCGAGAACAGTGCCGATGGAATCATGCTGACTATTTCGGGAGGTGAAATTCAACTGGCTAACCCTGCACTCTGCGAAATGCTTGGTTATGATGAAAAGGAAATCCTCGGAAAAAGAAGAGCCGAGATAATCGACATGTCTGACGAAGGAATGGACGAAGCCTTGCGCATCAGAAAAAAGGAAGGGAAGTTCAAAGGTGAAATCAGATTCTTACACAAGAGCGGAAGGTCGATAGAAACGGAAGTTACGAGTGTGCTTTTCCGTGATGCATCCAACAGATCGTACCACAGTACGATAGTCAGAGATATCACTGAAAAGAAAAAGCAGCAAAAGGAATTGCTGGAAAGCAAGACAGAACTGCAGAAGGCATTGAACGAGTTGAATAAGATCGTAGAAAACTCCGTAGATCTGATCTGCTCTATCAACAACGAGGGACGTTTTGTTCAGGTCAGTGCGGCCTCCAGAAAAATTTGGAACTACAGCAGTCAGGAATTGACCGGTTCAGCTCTGTTTTCAATTGTTCATCCCGAAGATCTGGAGGAAACCAGAAAAGTGTTTGAAAATCTGCAGAGCGGAGAGCCACAGGTGATATTTGAAAACCGTATACTCAAAAACGGAGGTGGCTATGTGTTTATGGAGTGGTCGGTTTATTGGTCTGCCCAGGAACAAATAGCTTTCTGCGTTGCCCGTGATATTTCCGCTCAGAAAGAAGCAGAGGAACGGGCACGGATAAGCGAAAATAACCTCCGAATTTCTCAAAGAAATCTTTCTGCTATATTCTCAAATACCAACGAATCTTTTGTTCTGCTTGACAAGAATTTCAGGGTAAAAACCTTTAATAACAAGGCTGTTGAGTACCTGCGAAGGTTCATGGATAAGGAGCTGAAGGAAGGGATTAACTACTCCGAAGCATTGTTACCCGTCCGGAAGGGAATTTTTGAAATGCGGATGAGGAAGGTGTTAGCCGGACAGGAACTGACTTACGATATCGATTATGATCAGGATGAAAAGCATTATTTCCAGGTGGTCGCCAAGCCTATTTACGACGAGACCAATACCGAAGTCGAAGAAATTTGCTTAACAATCACAGATGTTACAGAACAAAAGAATGCAGCCAAACAGATAAAGGATACCGCGGATCAACTCACTTATATCATGGAAAGTATTTCTGATGGTATGGTGATTCTGGATCGCGACTGGACAATAACCTACGTGAACATTGCTGCGGAGAAGATACTCGGGATGGAAAGATATCAGATGGTTGGACACAACTATTGGGAGCTTTTCCCTGAGACTGTTCAGACCAGCTTATATACCAACTTCAGAAAAGTGATGTTCGAAGAGAAGGCTATGCATTTTGAAGAGTATATAGAAACCAGAAGCTTCTGGCTGGATTTCAGCGTGTATCCGATCGGGGAAGGGGTGACGGTTTATTTCCGTGATATCACAGAAAAGAAAAAGGCAGAAGAAGAGATACGCTTGAGTAATGAGCGGTATAACTTCGTTTCAAAAGCAACCAACGAAGCCATCTGGGACTGGAACCTTCAGTCCGACGAAATTTATCTGGGAGAAAGGTTTGAACTGCTGTTTGGTTACAATGATAATTTCAGAAAAGTAAATGTTTCTTATAAAGAGGAAAAAATTCATCCGCTTGATCGCGAAAGAGTGTTGAATGGATTGCGGGAATTTGCCGGCTCGGCACAGGCTACCCGCTGGGAAGATGAATACCGCTTCCTGAAAGCTGACGGAACCTATGCCTTCGTAATGGACAAAGGCTACCTGATGCTTGATAACGAAGGAAAGCCGCTCAGAATGATCGGTTCTATGCAGGACGTGACGCTGAAAAAGGAATTTGAGCGTAAGCTTTTGTATGAAGAAATGAACAAACAGAAACTGATTGTTCAGGCGGCAATTGATGCTCAGGAAAGGGAACGTGCATTGATAGGGAAAGAACTGCACGACAATATCAACCAGATTTTAACCACTACCAAACTCTACCTCGAACTGTCGAAGACGGATGAGGTAAACCGGCTGAACCTGATAACCCGAAGCGCAAATAATATTGCCGAAACCATCAATGAAATCCGAAAACTCTCCCGTTCGCTGGTACCTCCAAGCATAGGAGATCTTGGACTGGTAGATTCGATTGTGGACCTTGTAGAGAACGTGCGCCTGTCGAGTATAATCAATATTAACTTCAAGCCGGTTAACATTCAGGAGCAGCTGATAGAGGATAATATGAAACTGATGCTTTACCGGATAATTCAGGAGCAGGTGAGCAACGTTATTAAACATGCGCATGCAAAAAATTTAAACATAGACCTTATATTTGAAAAACAGTTTATCCGACTGGTGATTACGGATGATGGTAAAGGATTCGACCTGAATAAAGTGAAGCGCGGATTAGGGATCTCGAATATGATCAGCAGAACGAATCTGTTTAACGGAAATATCAAGTTTTTGACATCTCCGGGAAAAGGTTGTAAATTAATAATGCAAGTTCCTATAAACCAAAAACAAACCTCTAATGTCGACTGAGAAAATTACGATACTAATTGCCGACGATCATAAGTTAATCAGAGAAACCTGGACGTTTATTTTAAATAGTGACCCTCGTTTCGAGGTGATCGCAGAGTGCAGTAACGGGGAAGAAGCGGTAGAATTAACAAAAAATCTTCGTCCTGCAATTATACTCATGGACATTAACATGGCCCCGATGTCGGGCCTGGATGCCACCACGCAGATTCGTAAAATTTCACCCACCTCTAAAGTAATTGGAGTTTCAATGCATTCACAACCGGCCTACGCAAAAAAGATGCTGAGTATCGGAGCCAGAGGATATGTTACTAAGAATTCCTCCAAGGAAGAAATGATTAAAGCCATTCTGGAGGTTGAAAAAGGAAATAAATATATCTGCGATGAAGTAAAAAATATCATTTCAGAACAACTGCTTGAAGATACGCAGGCTCCGAGCATTAACCTGCTGTCTGAAAGAGAGTTGCAGATTATTAAATTAATTAAGCAAGGCTCTTCCTCAAAGGAAATTTCTACCGAACTGGATATTTCTCTTAAAACAGTTGAAGTACATCGCCATAATATTCTGAAAAAACTTAATTTGAAGAATACTGCCTCATTGGTGAATTTCATCAACAATTCAGCGATTGATCTCGCGTAAATAGTGAGATATTTTCACGGAAAATCCCCCGGTATTTTTACCCGAAAACTGACCCGGAAATAAGGGAAAATTTCTTAAATAGAAACCCTTATTCAAAGGTGAATTTACTCCTTAATAGTACAAAAAAGTCGGGGAATTTGTTTACGGAGTCGTGGAATATAGCAATATTTGTACCGTAATAAAAAAGATTAATAATCCGTAACCTATAAAGACAAGAAATCCAATCCTAGAGAAGGGCCGCGTAAGTGAATCTTCCAATACCTTTCGAAAAATTATCCCTCCGAGCCTATGACGACTGGAGGGTTTTTTTTGATTACACTCGCTCCTTCCTTTTATTTCACCGGTATTTCTCTTCTGATTTTTGGTTTTTCCTTATTACTGTCACGTTTTTTCGCATTCCATTTATCACTATTCTGACCCCACTGCAGTGGGAGCGGACAAACAAAGTGCTGAAATACCTTCATTCAGCCCCTTCCGAACTGGCAGTTCTTTAAACGAATCGTGCTCGTTCCGTTCCACCAGCAAAATCTGATACTAATTAAATCACGTTTTATCATCTCCGGAACGGGGTTTTGCCCTCCTTACGGTGATTTTCTGATCAGATTCTCCGTTTTTCGACTCTTACAACCGGGATTTATTAACAGATTAGACTTCGCGGTTTAACGATTTTCGTCTTACCTTTGCCTCCTATTTTCCTTTATGAGCGACGAAATTAAACACGAATGCGGCCTCGCTTTTATTCGTTTACGAAAGCCATTTTCCTTCTATCAGCAAAAATATGGATCAGTACTCTATGGCCTCAATAAGCTGTATCTCCTTATGGAAAAGCAGCATAACAGGGGGCAGGATGGTGCTGGTATCGCTACCGTAAAACTGAATATTGAGCCCGGATACCCCTTCATGCACCGTTTGAGAAGCAATGCCCAGCAGCCTATAGCTGATTTGTTCCGCCAAATCGGAGGAATGATTCAGGAACTGGAAAAATACCAACCCGATATTCTGAACCACCCCGACATCCTGAAAGGCCACCTCGATTTTATGGGTGAGCTACTATTAGGACATTTACGTTACGGAACACAGGGAAAAAACAACGTTGAGTTTTGTCACCCGTTCATTAAAAGGAATAATCTGCCATCAAGAAATATGGCGCTGGCCGGCAATTTTAACCTGGTCAATACAGAAGAGCTTTTCTCACTTATAAACATAAACCCGGGTGAATTCCAGCGTCAGAGTGATCTGGCAGCTATGATGGAAGTTATCCATCACTTCATGGTGAAATCCGATGAAGAAACACCAGGAAATCCTGACTTACTTAAAGTGCTGAGTAAATCCGTCAGCTTGTTCGACGGAGGTTACGCAGTCGGTGGTTTGATCGGAAACGGTAATGCATTTGTACTTCGCGATAAAAACGGCATCAGACCAGCCTATTATTATATTGATGACGAGGTAATTGTTGCTGCTTCAGAAAGAGCCGCAATAAGAACCGCATTCAATGTGGGAGAGAACGAAGTTCATGAGCTAATGCCGGCGAATGCACTGTTGGTAAAACCCGACGGATCTGTTAGTGTTGAACAACTTACAGAACCGGGTGAGCGCAAAGCTTGTAGTTTTGAACGTATCTATTTTTCCCGCGGAAACGATGAAAAAATCTATCGGGAAAGAATCGCACTGGGTTATAACCTGAGTGACGCGGTGCTGAACAATATCAATTACGATCTCAGAAACACTATATTTTCATTTATACCTAATACGGCTGAAGTCGCCTTCTATGGACTGCTCAAAGGAATGGAAGACTATCTGAACAAGATAAAAATTCAGCGTATTATGTCGTGGGGCAACGATTATGACGAGGAGAAACTTACGGAAATGATAACCCGTAAGATCCGGATTGAAAAGCTGGCCATCAAGAATGTAAAGATGAGAACCTTCATTACCGAGGATTCGAGCAGAAATGAAATGGTGCAGCACGTGTACGACATCACTTACGGTACCACCAGAAAAGGCGAAGACACAATAGTTGTAATTGACGATTCAATAGTAAGAGGCACAACTCTGAAAGAAAGTATTGTGAGAATGCTCGCCCGGCTCGAACCGAAAAGAATAATTATTCTCTCCTCATCACCTCAGATTCGTTATCCTGATTGTTACGGAATTGATATGAGTAAACTGGGTGATTTTGTGGCATTCAAAGCCGCCATTGAGTTATTGAAGGAAAACGGTCAGGAAGAAATGCTTACCCAACTTTATGAAAAATGTGTGGAACTCAAGAGAACCAATCAATTACACAAAGAGAATGTTGTTCAGCAAATTTATAAGTCCTTTACAACTGAACAGATATCTAAGAAGATAGCCCAGCTGATTACTCCGCCGGATGTAAAAATTCCGGTTGATATCATCTTCCAGTCGATCGAAAACCTCCATAAAGCTTGTCCGACTAATCTGGGTGACTGGTATTTTACCGGAAATTACCCCACTCCGGGTGGAAATAAGGTGGTTAACAAGGCATTTATTAACTATATGGAGGGGAAAAACCAGCGCGGATATTGATTAATCCGGACGAACCACGGAAAAAATCGGGGTTGCCGGTTGGCCAAATCCAGTCATGCAACCTAACCTGAAGCTGGAAAAATCGCATTTCTGATTGAAAATGTGATCGAAATCAATCATTTCCCGGAAAATGGCAAAGTTGTTGTGGACTCTAAGGAACATTCTACGATCTACGTTCAAGATATTTCCTATGTGAGACCGCCATCTTGCATTGATCCTGAGGTTGTCAATTGTGCGTCTGGAAACAGTTGACGGCCTCTTTTTTTTGTCCTGCTCCGGAATTTATCGGGAGTAAGCAAGTGAGCGCACAAATTCTTCCACTGCCGTCTTGTAATTCTCCATGTCTTCAGGTTTGTATGGAAAATGGAAAGGAAATTCACCAGCTTTACGGATGGCCTCCCGCAACGAAAAGTCCTTCTGATCAAAACAACAGGCAAGGTTAGTTTCTGATAAATGCTTTGCCAGATATTCCTGTTCAGTCTGACCAGGGGTTGGAATAAATATGGCTTTTTTACCGAGTTTCAGCAAATCCATAACGGTTGTATAGCCGCTGCGTGCAACTACCAGTTTTGCGCGGTTTACCAGCTGATTCATCAATACGGCGTCGGCGTAATTATATACTTCGACTTTGCCCGAATCGATCTCCTTAGGTTTCCCATATTCGCCGGGCAAGCCCCTTACCAAAACAATTTTTTGATGCATACTTCTGGCTTCCTTCAGCAAAATCTCCTCCAGAACAGATCTTTGTGGTTCCGGTCCGGATAAACTAATCAGACAGTCAATGTCGGTTTGCCGACCAGCATTTTCCAATTGCTCAGGTCTGACCGGTTCAAACCTGGATAATGGTCCGAGGTAACGGACTTTTTTTTCGGGAAGCTTAGATGGGTGGGAGAGAGTTCCGGCCAGACTGGGTTCTTTTTTAAAATCAGGTATCCAGCATTCTGTAAATCGGTTAAACCAGTTTCGCTGAATTTTTTCCAGTAAATTGGTAGAAAGGCTTCCAAACGGTGAAATCACTCTGAGCTGATGAGTGATAAAAACCGTTGGTATTGAAGGATGCCAGAAGCCAAAGCGATTATCCGAAATGAGCGCATCGAACTGGTTTTTTTCCAGAAATTTATTTAGATAGGTACGCTCTTTTTTGACATTGGTCAATAATTTAACCAGTTGAACTAAAATTTTCCACTTCACAAGCCCCTTGGATCGGCTATATTTCATAGAGAAATCGGGTAATTCTACGTATTTCAGGTCAGGAAACTCCACCTTCAATACCTGCCCGGAGATTCCGTTTCCAGCTATAACTACTTCACAACCAATATAAATCAGATGTCGGATTATTGGTATACACCGGGTGGCATGACCTAATCCCCAGTTGAGCGGAGCGATTAATATTCGGGGTCTTCGGGTCATTTTACGGTTTATAGAAAATTTGACAATTCCAATATAATAATTATCTTACGATATAGTTCTAGTTAGAAAGCAAACTATGAATAAAATAAATCGGTTGCTAATTCTGCTCGTGATTTTTGTAGCTGTTGCGCTTGTTTCATGCAGTGCCAGCCGGAAAAACAATTGTGGGTGTGAGGTGAGGAAAGGAATGGTAGGTTATTAAAATCTAATGGTGATGAAAACTCCTAACAGAGACTTGCTTGTTCTGGTCAAAGATGAGTACATGAATGAACAGGCCATCGAAAATGAAATAGAACAGCTTAATGAGCTGCTCTATGTTGTTGAGTCGATCGAGAATTTTTGTCTTGCACATGAAATTCTGGATCTGAACAGATTCAAAGTTTATGAACTTCCTTTTAAAGTAAGGGAAGTGATTCAACAGTCAGAGTTGAAACCATTCCAGTTTATCTTCAATAAGAACTGATTATTACAAGAATTAATTCTTACGAAAAATTTCTCATCAAGATCCAAAGAAACAGAACATTAAACAACATAAGAAATTTAAAAGGGATCGGTTTTACCGATCCCTTTTAGTTTATAAATAAATCCCGTGGATTATTTAGGAAAGTGAACTCAATGCGTCTTTCAACTGACCCAGCATTTTTTCAATCTCTTCAAGTTTGCAGGTACCCACGCTCAAACGATACCATGGTGAATTCTCAGAGCCTCCAAAACAATAAAAAGGAACTAATGCAATCTTAGCCTGGTCTAATATATAAGATGTAACATCCGACTGCTTTTCCAGTTTCCGCCCTTCTTTAGTTGACTTTCCGACGAGGTCCATTTTTACAGTGAGATAAATAGCAGCCTGAGGAGCAATTGCATCGATAGCAAATCCTTCATTTTTTAATGCGGTTAATCCCTGATATATTCTCACTAATCTTTCTTCCAGTTCTTTTTTAAACCTGCTGAGAAACTCATCAACTTCATTCATCTGATTCAGGAAAGCAGCTGTTGCTTTTTGTTCAGCCATTGGACTCCATGCACCAAGATGTGATAAAATAGCTTTCATTTTTGCAATTACCGGAGCAGGGCCCATAGACCAGCCTACTCTCACCCCGGTTGCTGCAAACGCTTTGCTGATACCATCAACAAAAATGGTGTAATCTTTCAGTTCCGGACGAAGAGAGACCGGGTTGTAATGCACGGTGTTGCTGTAAGTGAGCGTCCAGTATATCTGATCGAAAAGAATATACAATTTTTTCTCTCCTTCACCGCGACGTTTATTCTCTTCTATTACAAGATCACAGATTTCAGTCAGAGCTTCGCGGCTAAACGTTGTACCGGTCGGGTTTTGAGGAGAACACAGCGCAAGCAGGGTTGCACCTTTGATATGTGGTGCAATTGATGCTGCTGTTGGCATGAAATTATTCTCAGGAGTAGCTTCAATTACACAATGTTCACCGTCAAGGAAATGCACGTAGTGGTTGTTGTTCCAGGATGGTACTGCATAAATAACTTTCTCACCTTTATCTACAATAGTGCGGTAGATGGTATAAATCAAAGGGCGGCCACCTGCTGCGATAAGAATTTCATTCGTATTGTAATCCAGATTTTCTTTTTCGCGAATGAAATTGGAAACAGCTTTTCTTAACTCAAGTTCACCATCTGCTGCAGGATAATTGGTAAAATTCTCCTTGTAGGCCTGAAGGATACGATCTTTTAAACGATCAGGAATGGGGAATATCTTGGGATCAAAATCTCCGATTGTAAAGTTGTAGATAGTCTCGCCTTTTTGCATCTTCTCACGAATCTCACCGGCAAGTTTCACTATTTCTGAACCTTTCAGGGTTTCTGCTAACTGGCTAAATTTCATCACTTAAAGTTTATTTTCGGGTTAACTGATGTTGTTCTGCATGCAGTGAAATGCCCATTACCCTGCGGTAGTGAACGTTTACGCAATTCTTATCAGCTGATTTTGGCGGTACTTAATGGTAGCGGCGGCAAAATTAGTGAATTCAGAAGACTATGTTCCGAAAAATCATATTTCCGTTGCTATGTACCTTGATAACCTGACTGGTGCCGTATCCGTGAGAAGGTTTGATTTCAATGATATTTTCTCCGGCATTGAGAGGAATTCGTGTGTAATAAATATAAGCAGGTAAACTTTGCCAGTTACGTGTATCTGCTCTTTCTGTAGCTAAGCTGAATGCCTGTAGTATCAGTCCGGCTGCATCTGCAGCATTTTCAGCCTTTTTTTCTTTTTTCTCCTCGTCTTCTTCCTTTGAATTATTTTTTACTATCGCTTTCGTTGCGCCACGCGCACCGGCTTCTGCCAGTTTCTTTACAGCTAAACGGGTAAGTGCGTTGGTAATATCTTTCAATCTTCTTTCCTGCATAGTCTTCAGAGCAATCTCATTCAGATTCTCAACCAGTTCAAGCTGTACTTGCGAACCATTCACAAGAATAGTACCAGGCAAACCCGGACCGCTTACGGTACGGTAATAAGGCAGGGCAATTCTGAATGTGCGCAGATCGCCAATGCTTCCGCTGTTTCCGTATTGACTGGCATTAAATGGAATATGATAATTGCCTGAGGGGTCTGTGAAAAAGAATGCACCGCCTTCTCCTTTAACTAATGCGAATCCTAAGCTTTCTTCTTCTTTTACAGGTGCTCTTCCTGTTTCAACAAAAAGTATCAGTTCACCACCATTCTGCGCATATGCAGGCGGCTCATAGCTTGCATTAAACAGTCTTTCAAAATGCTGTAGTTCGTTTGTGAAACCCAGCATTCCTGCGGTTCTCAGCAGATCCATCTGCAGTTGTTCAGGGATAGGAACACCATACCATTTTTTTCCCGGCGCATTCAGGTAGGTTTCTGCAGCGTTACGATAAGCAATGAATGCATTGTTGATATCGCCCGACTTTTCATATATCAAACCCTGAAGTATATGCGAAAATGCATCCTTGCTGTATCGGTTATCTTTATCTTTTGTAATATCCTGTTGATCATAGGTAGCCAGAGTAATTCGTCTGGCTTCTACCACAGCTTCTTCAATATTACCGAGGTAAAAATAATTGAGCGCTTTATAGTAATGAAGCATAAAGCGCTCAAATGGCTCTCCCGTGTAAGTTTGTTTCATAGGGTTCAATACTGTACCCTTTAATTTCTCTCCGATTGATTTATATGGATCCTCAGCAATCTGATCTGCTTCATTCAAAAGGCGGTTACTTTCTTCGTACATGCCTGCAAGATGTGCTGCCCTTCCTTTCTCAGCCAGATACAGAAACTCATTTCTCGGCTTTTTCATGAATCTGTTTTTATCCAGACTCTTTATAGCTGATTCATAGTCGCCCTGATCCATGTAGGCATGGAACTGTTGTATTCTGGTGTGATAGCTGGCGCATGAGTATAACAG
>DATCKB010000443.1:0-4666 GCA_036562505.1 Parasegetibacter sp.
GCATACCATGCTGCTTTTGGTGCACGGTTGTAGTAGTCTGTAATACTCCAGCTTGCAACCGGCCAGCAATCATTCATCTGCCATAAAAGGGTTCCCATATTGTAGGGTTCGAAGCTGCGGTGAATCAGAATCATATTTTTAAACCCATAATATTGTACACATTGGGTCAGATAAACATAATCCTCGACTGAAAGGGAATTAATACGTGCGGAGTCGATAATATAATTTTTCAGATATCCTTCGAGTTTTTTAAATCCGTTTCCGGCCCGCTGGTGATTCTGCAGCACATCAGAAAACAGATATCGGTCCTGAGGCTCTGTAATAGCCAGAATACTGGAGTAATTCGGCATTGCCTGCATACCATATTCACTGATAAATCTTCCGGTTTTTGTTTCAAAAACTTCAAAATCCTCTCCTCCCCACCATGTGCCCCAGTAGTGACTATCACCTTCTACGATACTTTCAGGAACCGTCCAGTGCAGTTTCGGCGAAGTAGTGATATAAGGTCTGCTGGTATCAAGTTCGCTTAACCATGCGGGTATACTATCATGAAACAGTCGTTTGTAGTCGTTCCACAAACGCAGTGAATCTTCTTTGGAAATCCGGAATGAGCTGTGCCAGCCCCATTTAAAGAAGGCTTCGTCACACTCATTGTTACCGCACCACAAAACAATACACTTGTAGTCGCGCAGTCTTTTTACCTGGTATTTAACTTCTTCCCTGACGTTAGCAAAAAAGTCATCATCACCCGGCACCATAGTTCCGGCGAACATAAAATCCTGCCAAACATAAATTCCCAGCGAATCACACAATTCATAGAAATAGTCATCTTCATAAATTCCTCCGCCCCAGATACGCAGCATATTCATATTCGCGTCTTTGGCCATCATGAGCACCTTGCGGTATTCGTCTTTAGTCATGCGGGTGACAAACGCATCTGAAGGAATATAGTTTGCACCTTTCATGTAAACCGGCTTGCCATCAATCTTAAAATAAAAGCTGGTGCCTTTTTCGTCAGGTTCCTGTACCAGTTCTACCTTCACGGGTGGTACAAAAGCTTTCTCTTCGGGAAGCTGATCATAACCCTCAACACGTACCGGTTTCCAGATACCGGCTGTAGTAAATTTAGGACCCCAGTCCCATCCGAAATGATATTGAGCTTTCCTTACATAACAGCGGGGATTATCCGGAATTACATATGGCAGGTCAGCTTTGGCAAAAGAGTCGGCTTTATTCTGGGCAGACCAGAAATGAATGAACAAATGGTTACCCGAAGGTTTCAACTTATCTTTCACATCTACCTTCCATTGGCGGAACATATTATTTGCCTGCAGAATAAGTTCATTATTCAGATATACATCAGCGTAAGTGTCAAGTCCGTCAAAAACAAGTTCTACATACTTCTTAGCCAGCATGTCTGCCGGAACAGAAAACCGGGTCTGATACTGCCAGTTCTCCTTTTCTATCCACTGTAGTTTTTTTTCGTTATCGCGATAAAACGGATCGGGTATCAATTTATTTCTGAGGAGATCAAGGTGAACCTCTCCCGGCACTTTTGCCGGATACCATCTGGCTTCATCCTGTTCTCGGAACTGCCAGTTTGATCCGATAGTAATGGATTTTACCTGAGCCTGTAAAAACCCTGCAGAAGCCAGAATCAATACAAGGGCTTTACATAACCGAAGGAATAATTTCTTTTTAATCATGTCAGCTGTTTTAATTTAAACCTGGTTTTACAATCAATGGTGAATTAAGTTTTATATCGCGGGAGCTACTACCAATCTGAATAATGTATTGACCAGGATAAAGTACCCATTTCTTCTGATCCATATCCCACTTTTTTAGTTCAGCAACGGGCAGTTTGAATTGAACTTCCCTGGAGCCCCCGGCCTCGATATTTACCCGCTTAAATCCTTTCAGTTCCTTCACAGGCATTCTTTCAAGATTTGGATATTCAATATATAACTGGGCAACTTCATCACCGTTCACAGAACCCGTGTTGGATACACGGACGGAGAAACTAAGCGTATCGTCGACGGATTTCAATTCTGCGGGTTGTTTCTCCCAGGTATAGTCGAACGAAGTATATGAAAGTCCGAATCCGAATGGATACTGAACATTTCCATTAAAATACCGGTAGGTTCTTCCTTTCATGTCATAGCTGTCGTAGGCAGGGAGGTCGTTGAATGATGCATAAAAGGTTACCGGTAAACGCCCTGCGGGGGACACATTCCCGAAAATGATATCTGCTACGGCATTCCCTCCCTGTTCGCCGGGATACCACGCCAGTAGAATAGCATCTGCATAGGGTTCAATCGAAGAAATATCTACGTTGCTTCCTGCTGTTATGACCGCTATAACGGGCTTGTTTTTCTTTCTCAGTTCCCGTAACAGAATTACGTGAGGGGCAGGAAGATCAAGCGTGAGTTTATCTCCGCCATTGGCAGCAAGAAATGCATCACCGCCCTCACCTTCATATACAGGTGTCAGCCCGATTACTGCAATGGTTATATCGCTTTCCCCGGCATGCCATAAACCACCGAAGCGCGTAGTATCATTGAAATCGCTACCCTGATCGTATTGTACAGCAACAGCGGGACCTGCAGCTTTGGTAATTCCTTCAGCGAATGTTACGATATTACCTGACATTCCATGATAGTTGGCTACCATAGGATCCATTGCGCCGGCATTTGCTCCAAGGACCATGATTGAACCGTATTTCTCTTTTTTCAGAGGAAGAATATTGTTCGAATTTTTCAGCAAAACAATTGATTGCTGAGCTGCAACCCGGGCCAGTTGCACGTGTTTTTCGTTGTTAACATCATTCTCCCCCAGATTATTGAACGGCACCTTCTTTTTATCATCAAAAAAACCCAGCTTGAACTGTGTACGTAGTAAGGCGCTTAACGCAAGGTCAATTTCTTCTTCCGAAATCAGTTTTCTTTCATAGGCTTTAATCAGGTTGGTCTGCAACAAGTCCGAACAATCCAGATTCACACCGGCTCTTAATGCATCTGCTGCAATAGCGGCTGTATCGTTTGTTACTTTGTGAAAGCGATAAATATCTTCCAGCGCTCCGCAGTCTGTAACCACATGACCATTAAATCCCCATTCGTTACGTAATATATCAGTGAGCAGCGGGCTGCTGGTACAACAAGGTAATCCGTTCAGTCTATTGTAAGCACACATGATTGATTCTATCCCACCTTCAACAACCAGCTTGCGAAATGCATAGAGATAGGTTTCGCGGAGATCTTTTTCATCTACCACAGCGTTAAATCCGTGGCGCCCTTTTTCCGGACCACTGTGCACTGCAAAATGTTTGGCAGCTGCGGCTGCTTTCAGGTAACGAGGATCATCACCCTGCAATCCTTTTACAAATGCCAGTCCCATGCTGGCTGTCAGAAAAGGATCTTCTCCGTAGGTTTCCTGCCCCCGCCCCCAACGCGGATCACGGAAAATGTTTACGTTAGGTGACCAGAAAGTTAAACCAAGGTACTGAAGCCGCCGGTCCATTGCAGTTGAAAGGTTGTATTTTGCTCTGGCCTCAGTTGAGATGACATCTGCCACAGCGTACATCAGACTGTCGTTGAAGGTTGCCGCCATACCGATCGCCTGGGGAAACACTGTAGCAAGGCCAGCTCTGGCTACTCCATGCAAAGCTTCATTCCACCAGTTGTAGGCCGGAATACCTAATCGTTCTACGGCCTTACTTCTGTAACCGAGTAAGGAAACTTTTTCTTCGAGTGTAAGCCGCCCCAGAAGATCCTTTGTTCTTTCCTCTATTGAAAGAGCCGGATTACGAAAGGGCAGCAAGTCATTTTCCTCTTTATGCTGGCAGGAAAATACAGCTGTGAATGCAAATAAAATAAAAAGGTAACGAACTGAATTGCCGGTATTGATTTGCATGAATGATATAATTTATTCGTTTATCCATTCCACTTAAAATAGAAAAAGCAAGCGGTTTAATGCCTGCTTTTCTACTACTTATTGTCTCACTTAAATGCCCATGTTTAAATTCTTCGGGTATGGATCGCTATTTACCAAACCATAATTTTTGTGAATAGGAGTTATCTTTCAGCGCCCAGACCTTAAATGATTCCTTCATCTTTCGGTTACCAACAACCGGATGGAGGAAAAATTCAATATCGCGGTTGCTGACAGTGAATGGCATCGTAAAGTTAAATTCCAGGGTGCCCTTACCTTTGGCAGGAAGTGTGACTTCCTTTTCGTACGCAAGTCCCCGGCTATCTCCATCCGCGTCGAATCGTATGGTCTTGTCAACCGAGGAAGTGTTCGCAAAATGCAGAACAACTTTTCTGGATTCCCCGGGTCTTAAATGACCGAAAGCCAGAACTTTTAAACGGAAATACACACTGTCTCCGAAATAGTAAGGGTAGGCTTCTTCTATAGGATGCTCATACGGAATTACGTTTCCTTCTACCCAGATACGTGAGTAATGCTGATTGTTGTTGCTAAGCACTACTATTTCTTTGGAAAAGAAACCAGGTCGGTAAGCAGGATCATAACTGATAGTCACCTGCCCTGTTTTCCCGGGAAGTACCGGCTTTTGCGACGCAGCTTTACCGATACAACCGCATCCGCTTATTATTTCACTTATAACCACCGGTGATTGTCCGACGTTTTTAAAGGTGAAGGTATGACT
>DATCKB010000444.1:0-2245 GCA_036562505.1 Parasegetibacter sp.
GTTTATTCCTGAGAAATGCAGTTATGGGGAAGGCTAAGAACGGCAGAATACCCTTGCGCGATTTTTCCAATTACAGCCTTCTGTTATATAAATCGCTTCCGCATTCACTCCAGGCCGGAATCAGACATGACGGTATATTGATGTTGTCTGCTACTGAAAAAACGGCACACGAAGAACAGGAACTCGCAAAATTTGCTAACAGCTTTGGTCTGGAAGCGACTCTACTTTCAAAGTCTGAGACCGAACAGCTCCAGGGAGGAATAAGTCTGAACATCGCAGGAAGTGTACTTTATAAATGCGACTCCCATCTTGACCCGCGAATGCTGATGCAACAGCTGATTGCTCACCTGGAAGGTTCAGGAGTTAAATTTTTGCGGAAAACAGAAATAAAATCAATTGATTACAAAGGGAGTCAGGTAGAGTCAATCAGAACCGCCAATGGAGTAAAGCTAACCGCTGATGCATATGTAATGGCTGCAGGAGCATATTCCGCGGATTTAGCTGGATCACTATCTTCAAATATTCCGGTTGTTGCCGGCAAGGGTTATTCGTTTTTAACAGAAAAAGTGCAACTACGGGTACCCTGCCTTCTGGCGGAAGCCAGAGTAGCTATAACACCACTGGGCAGCACAACCCGGGTGGGAGGTACTATGGAACTGGGACGGATGAGACCCTGTGTCAATTTGCGCAGAATTGGCGGTATTGTAAAATCGGTAAACAAATATATACCCGGTGTAAATCTTCAGCTGCCGGATAAAAGTGAAGTGTGGTACGGATTCCGGCCTTGTTCGCCGGATGGCCTGCCTTACCTCGGAATAAGCAGAAAAGCAAAAAACCTGGTATTTGCAACCGGGCATGGTATGCTTGGTGTAAGCCTGGGGCCCGCAACCGGAAAACTGGTGGCGAGGCTTCTGAATGGCGGACCACTGGCTATAAATATCGACGCTTTTTCACCCGACAGATTTAGTTAGTTCCTTAAAAAGAACTTCCGGACTTGAAGAAATAACTGCAAGTTGATGGCATATTAGTCTTTATGAAACTTTGCCATATTAATTAATAATTGCTGACCGGATCAATACACAAAGCAGATAGGCAAGATTCAGGTTAGTTCCTGTATTTAGTTGTTTACGTAGCGCATTCGTCGCAATAAAAACAATATTATAGGCTGTTTTCTTTGGGATATCCATCAACTCAGAGAGCTCATCAAAATTGAGTCCGTGATAGTATCGCAGGTAAAGCACTTCGCGTTGCCGGGCAGGCAGTGAATTTATTGCATTTAGCAAATCAGTAAGCATCTGCTGCTCGCCAACATCAGCCAGAATACTGTTTTCCGGATGAGGTATAGCTTTAAATCCTTCCATGCTCTTCTCAATCTCTCTCTTTTTTCTCTTATTCTCAGCCTGCATTCGTCGGAATAATTTCCGTTTTATGCTCCGGAGCAGATAAAACCGTATAGAATCAGTCTGACCGAGATGATCCCTTCTTTCCCACAGTTCTGTAAACAACTCCTGAATACAGTCTTCTACCATCTCATGGTTGGATGTATAATGCCGGCAAAACTGATACATCTGTTTTGCATAAGTATTGTAAATATGCTCGTATGATTGCACGCTGCCGGTACGAAATGCGTCCCACACCTCTGCCTCATTATTATCATGCATATCGCTTACTACTTTTTTTTAAAAATACTTAAAAAGTAAGTAACAACGGCTGTATTCCACGTGTAATTACAAAAAAAACAGAAGCTTTTTTTGCTTCAGTTCAATATGTGTTACCAGTAACTCTTTTACGATTTGCCAGGTAAACAGATCAGGTACCTTCTATATTTATTCTTTGAGAATAGTGATGACTTTTTCCGGGTTTTCCGATGAACATTAAAACAACCATGAAAAAGTTTAACTGGGCGCTTATGCTCTTTGCAGGTTTAGTGGCAATAATGATGACGATTTCATCCTGTTCAAAAAGCAATCTGGACGATGAAGATGAAGACGGAGATCCACCGGTAATTACTTCTGTTTCACCCAGCTCTGCTTCAATCGGACAGTCGATCACCATTTCCGGAACCGGGTTAAAAAATCCAACCGTAGAAATTGCCACGAAAGTGGCAACGGTGACAAGTTCTACTAACACATCCATCGTTACTGTTATACCAAACGGAATTGCTCTGGGTGCAGCATCTCTCAGAGTAACTACCGCGAATGGAACAGTCGTTTATTCCGGAACACTGACGATTCAATAGCTGGGC
>DATCKB010000451.1:0-1978 GCA_036562505.1 Parasegetibacter sp.
CCTTCAATGTGATAAGCAATTTCGCGTTCGTTATAATTCAGATGTCTGATCATTTGCTACTAATCTGATCTTTTCGTTTAAACAAACTGAAACATAACAAAATTACTGCCATTATACCGGAAAACTTGAATAAAAGGTCGCCGGTTTGTACATATAAAGTTTTTCCTTCAAGAGCGGGAATATTCATTTTAATTACCGCAATTGTATCCCAGGGCTGAGGTTCGATTACTTCACCAGCGGGTGAGATGAAGCAGGATATACCGGTATTTGCGCTTCTTACCACCCATTTTCTGTTTTCAACTGCTCTCAGACGTGCGTATTGCAGATGCTGACGATAGCCCTCGGTGTCGCCCCACCAGCCATCATTGGTGATAATGGCAATAAGGTTCGCACCGTTCCTTGTATAGCGACTCATGAATTCTCCATATATACTCTCATAGCAAATTGATGGAGCGATCTTATAACTGTTATTACTGGTATGAAGTACGGTTCGTTCCTCCTGCTTTCCCAGTGTTCCCGAAATACCTCCGAAATCATCAAATAACGGAGCCATAAATCCCAGCCATGAAGGAAGCATTTCCACTCCGGGTACCAGCATGGATTTATGATATATCTGTGATCCACCTTCGTGGTTGAGCAAAGCCCCTGAATTAAACGCTTCATAATAGCCGCCTGATCCGGGCAGGGCGCGGGCGCTGAATCCTTTAGCTGCTTCCGGATTCAGCATTTTATAACTATTAATTCCGGTAAATAAATTGATATGAGGATGACGGTTCAGAAATTCCCAGATAGCCGCATAATAAGGGTCATGATTAATTGACTCCTCCCAGATGCCCGCTGCAACGGCGGTTTCTGGCCATACCACCAATGCAGTGTTGGAGTCGATTTTCGAATCGCTGAGAGTAATCAGGTGCTGAATCTGTTGTACCAATGTTCCTTCTGAAAATTTCTCCGTATATGGGTCGACGTTAGGTTGAACAACAACAACATTTTTGGAACCTGAATCAGGTTGAGTGTCCGGAGTAATCAGCAGGGAAACAGCTAATGGTAATGCTAAACTGACGGCACTGATAGTACTCCATTTTACTGCTGCTGGGCGGCTGTTTTTTATAGCAGAGCGGGAAAATAGTCTGAAAATAAATATGTTGACCAGTAATACCCAGAGGGTTCCGCCGGCAGCCCCGGTTAATTCATACCATTGTACCCATTCCGGACGAATAGCGAATATATTTCCCAGTGTAAGCCAGGGCCAGCTAAGTCCCCAGTCCTGCAGATGGAGAAACTCGAAAGTCATCCAGTAAGTGATTAGCGCAAGTTGCCCGATATTATCACCCAGTTTTTTTCTTACCGAATAATAACCCAGCCAGGGCAGGCACATGAATAAACTATTCAGCAGAATCGCTCCCGCAGCGCCGGGCGGACTGGCATTCCATATCCACCAGGTTGTTGCGGCATTCCATAAAAGCATGCAGAGATAAGTGTACAGAAAGAACCGGACTTTTGTACGGGAGTTTTCTGCAACATACAACAGTGGCACCCACCCAACAAAAATCAGAAAATTTAAAACCGATGGGGGCCAGGCCAACCAAAGTAACAGGCCTGAAAATAAACTGAGTAATAGTAGGTGCTTATTTTTCAAGACTTTCGTTTTGTGATTGGTCTCGGGTATTGAAATATCGGGTTTTCCGGATGGTCCGATTATTTTCGGCTGTAATTCGGAGCCTCTTTGGTAATTTCTACATCGTGCGCATGACTTTCTCTCATACCGGCATTGGTGATTTTGACAAAGGTAGCTTTCTGTAATGCACGAATATCAGCGGCTCCGCAAAGCCCCATTCCTGATCTCAGACCACCAACGTATTGTGCAACGATCTCGCTCAGGTATCCCTTGTAGGCTACACGTCCTTCAATTCCTTCCGGCACAAGCTTTTTCTCATCCTGCGTGTCCTGGAAGTATCTGTCGCCACTACCTTTCTGC